>CAZIIR010000109.1:0-1032 GCA_964539475.1 uncultured Candidatus Saccharibacteria bacterium | reverse complement strand
AAAACTTCCGCCGAGCTAAGTGAGAAGGTAAAAAGAGCGAGGGCTATTCAAGAAAGAAGATTTGCCAACACTAATATAAATTTAAATGCCGAAATGTCAGCCAAACAATTAGGCCAATTTGTAAAACTATCAAAACAATTGACCGACCTTTTAAACACTTCGGCCGAGCGCCTCGGCCTCTCCGCCCGCGCCTACCACCGGGTTATAAAACTCGCCCGCACTATTGCCGACCTAGATGCCTCAGTGGATATTGAAGAAACTCATCTTTTAGAAGCGCTCCAATACCGACCAAAAATTCAGAATTAAAAATTAAATTTTGTATTGGAGATTTTCATTCTAGCTTGACAATATATTTTAAGAGAATAGTCTTTCTTTAATCAATCTCGCTTGAGAGATTGAAAGTAAAGACGCGTTGCGTCAAGGAGATCTTTCTATGTCCAAGATGAGCATTAACATGAAATTAGGCGAGTCCTTTGCTCTGCCCAAAAGCATTGCAAAAGAGCTCTCTGAGGGAATTTTTCAAACCCTAGAAAAACTGGGGCAGTACGAGAGGCGAGTAGAAGTAATAACAGCTGAGCCAATCCATCAAGGAGCCGTACTCCACACCATCCAGCTTAAGATTGTTATGCTCGTCGGATCTGGAGCAGGAAATGTAGACCGCATTGAAATGTATCCGCAACTTATCGGTAGTGGTAAGACTGCTGAAAAAATAAGCGACCAAATCCTGGAAGAAATCAGGGGTGGCATAAAGAAGCACATCTTCCAGTTGGAGAACAAGCTCAACGGCATCAAGAACATGCTGACACACATTTAGTGAGTGCCTTTACCCCCGCGCGACCTTCGGTCGCGCGGGGTTTTTCTTTTTAGAGATACCAATCGAGAGGTATTATATGCTACTATTGCCAGACTATTAGATTTAATCCGTCACCCAACCTATGAAACTACTCTGGCTCGAAGTCGCTAAACACAAAGGCCTGCTCATTGGCGCCCTAGTGCTTGCCTCGATCAATCAAATATTTTCGTTACTCGACC
>CAZIIR010000108.1:0-1072 GCA_964539475.1 uncultured Candidatus Saccharibacteria bacterium | reverse complement strand
GCTCCATCCGGTCCCAATTGTTGTCGCGATCCATAGCGTAAAAACGACCAGAGACCGTCGCAATTTTGCCTATACCCACTTCCTCTAAAACGTCTTCGAGCTTTTTCAAATAACCGGCGGAACTTTGCGGAGCCGTGTCACGACCATCGGTAAAAATATGCAAAGCGATTTTCTCTATCCCCGCCTCCTTGGCAGTTTTTAAAATAGCGTGCAAATGGTCTTCATGACTATGCACCCCACCGTCGGAAAGAAGACCCATCAAATGCAAAGTGGAATTATTTTTCCGTGTATGTTCAAACACCGCACACAAAGCATTGTTCAGCGGCAGCTCCCCGCCCTTAATCGCTTTTTCAATCCGCACCAAGTCGGTGTCGATAATTTTACCCGCGCCAATAGTGGTGTGCCCAATCTCGGAGTTGCCCATTTGCCCTTCAGGTAGGCCCACGGCGAGCCCCGACGCTTCAAGAAGTGTATGTGGGTATTCCGCCCACAACTTATCAAACACCGGGGTCTTGGCGACCGCCACCGCATTGTGTTCCACCTCCTCTCGGTAGCCCCAACCATCCAAAACAATTAGAACTGCTTGCTTATTAGTATTTTTATTTGTTTCCATAAGCTCACATTTTAAGCTATATAAGCCTTTTCCAGCACTTGCTTTTTGTACTTATATATGCTATAATATAAAAAGAAAGGGGGTGATAAATTTGCCCAAAAAGCTAGTAGTCTTTTACATGATAAGCACCCTCTTCTACGAGGGCACAATGTATTGGGTGAGCACTCTCCCTGGTGCCAACCCCTTCGGTGCCGGACTTGTTGCCGGCGCCGTACCTCTGGCTGTTGCATGGTTCATGTGCGCGCATGGACCGGCAAGACAGGGGTAAGGGGAGAAATTTTCCCTTACCCAAGCCCCCTACTCACCATAGGGGGCTCGCTTTTTTTTATTTGTATTTTTAATTTAGCGAACTTCCTTCCGTTTCTAAACCTTGCGGAGGTGCGGGCCGGCAGGGTTTTGGCCTTATGTTTTTGTGTCAGCAGACACGAGGCCAAACGGCCCCGCTGGAGCAGAAGAAAA
>CAZIIR010000107.1:0-1115 GCA_964539475.1 uncultured Candidatus Saccharibacteria bacterium | reverse complement strand
GCTCTTTTCTGGTGCCGAACCTGGCACTGTTTGGTTTTTGCACAACACTACGAATAATGGGGGCGCGCACCCGCTTGGGCGGGCATTATTGCAAGTGTCTGTCACTTCAGCAATAATTGCTGTTGGAGATGCTTCCGGTATAAGTTTTGAACTTAAATCATTTGTGCTAGCAGCTCGTGATCCCGCGTTGGCTGAAACGCAAACAGATACGCGCGAGATGTTCACTGTTCTCTATCATACAGAACCGTATGCATTTCGTCGATCAGAGTCAGATTCGCTGATTCGATATCGATTGCCAGTTGTATTGTTTAGTGATCAACGGCTTGGTGTTCTTGTCGTCGACCGGGCCTTTTGTGTACCGTTAACAAATGAACTTTAGTGCTGGTGACGTAGTCCAGTATACTGATTGGCCTGTGCATCTACACGCAGACTATACATTCTACATTAAATGTGGTGTTGTCATTGGAGTGACATACAATTATCGCCATCAACTACTCGTTATCACTACGACAGAGGATGGTCAAATCAAAACGTTTTATGAGTTTGAATTAACTAAAATCTGATTCTGATTTTTTAATCAGAAAAAGAAAAGGGACCGTACGGTCCCTTTTGTCGTTTCTCTTTTTAGTTAACTACGCTTCTTTACATTAGTAAACTGAGGTGCACCTTGCTTCATCTTTTGATAAAGGTCATACACAAGCACATACTCAATGTATGCATACATAAAGTCTGACCGGGCGCGCCGAACTAATTTCGGCAAGAGATTCTCTGCTTTATTGTTGATGGGCATGAGGTTACAAACCATCCAATCAAACCCTGCGATTTGAATGCGCATTAGCGGCAGATCAGTTGATAGCGCTGGGCGCGCCCTAATCAACTGCTTTTTGAAAGGATCACTCTTTACATCCGAGTTAACAGTCTGAACCATGCTTCGTCTCAAAGCGTCCGCATAAAACTTGCGAAACAACTTGCGCCATTTACGCTTCGCTTCTTGTGTAAGCAATTTATGCTCCACTGTCACACGATGATTGTCAACAAAGCTCATCGCGCTCATAGGCACAATGCCAAGACTGCTCCAGATAGCTGATGAAGCTGTGTTATACATCACATCATTT
>CAZIIR010000106.1:0-1137 GCA_964539475.1 uncultured Candidatus Saccharibacteria bacterium | reverse complement strand
AAGTCCTATAGAAATCTCGAAGAGATTTACAATGGTAGTAAACGGTAGCGTCGAATATAGAATTTTGAATGTTGAATATAGATCCCGCCGAAAGGCGGGATTTTGCTTTTATCAAGCCAATCCAATAGGATTGACTTTTTCATTAAAAAGATGTATAATATATGGTTGCTGGGAATTCGCCTGGCACAGAGATCATTGACAATTCGTCCCTGTTTTTCAACCCCACAATCGGCTCAGGCCGAAGGAGAGCACCATGTTCAAGCAACAACTGAATCTGACCGCAGCGATTGTTCGGACGTATAATTTCGCCGGCATCGGCGACTTCGTCCAGAAGCTCCTGGACTTCGGTATCCGTCACGTGGTCGTGGTGGTACCGCATGAACAGGACAATGGTGTCACGGCACCCATCCTTGCGACGCTCAGCTCGACCCGGGTCCACTTGGTCGAGCGTTCTTTCGAGAAGGGTGGTCGGGCTTGGAGTGCCATGCTCAACGCCGGCCTTGACTACATCGAGACCGACCTGGAAGATGACTTCATCGATTACGTGCTCACGGTATCGAATACCGTTTTGCTTGAAGCCGAGCATCTGGCCAAGCTTTACGCCGCGATGACTTCTGGTGTGGTGGTTGCCGGTGCCAGCTTCAAGGGCGTCGGCAACGATGGTGAAGACGTGTCACTCGGGCACTCTTATAACCATCATTTCCGCAACACCCTCGCGTTGTATCAGGTGGGCGTGTTCCAAGGAACGCTTGGGCGCTTTGATGAAACCTTTGATGGCGCTGGCGGGATGGAGGATCTCGCCTGGAAGCTGATGTTCGAGGGGCTGACACCAGTAGATTGTGTCGCCCGCATCCTCGAAAACGTGGTGGAAGTACCGCTCGCAGTGCACGCTCATCGGACGCCCGATCAGCAGGCCGAGTACGAGACCCTCATGGAAAAGGGCATCAAGACTGTGGAAGACCATGTCGCTTGGTTCTTCCGCGAGCAGGACTGACCAATGGACTGGCGCTGAACGAAGCGCGCGGTTCACGAGACCGGTAGGAGAGAAGTTTTCTCCTACCGGTTTTAATTTTACTTAGAGCCCGAGGAAGGTGGCGAATTGGGGGAGGGTGATACGGAAGACCGTATTATTGGCTT
>CAZIIR010000105.1:0-1139 GCA_964539475.1 uncultured Candidatus Saccharibacteria bacterium | reverse complement strand
TAACTCTAGATGAAGTTATAAGTTATAAACAAGACAAAGTAGCGCTTTCGCCCCAAGTGAAGCGCTGGTTTGATGAATTGGTGGCTATTCTGCGGGAAAAAGAAGGAGAGTTGTTTGGGGATAAATAAGCGTGTTGGTAGAGTAATTCTATATTAATATATTGGTATGGATAAGATTAAGCTTAAGGAGCTGTACTTGAAAGATAAAAAGTCTTCAGCTGAAATTTCCAAAATACTCAATATTTCAACTAGTAAGATAAATTATTGGTTAGAAAAGTACGGAATAACTAAGAGATCGATATCAGATGCTGTTTATACTAGAAAGCATCCACTGGGTGATCCTTTTAAAATAAAAAATAAATTAAACCAACAGGATTCTATTTTGTATGGAATTGGCCTTGGTTTATATTGGGGTGAAGGAACAAAGGCTAGTGTTAATTCAATAAGATTGGGTAACTCTGATCCAGATTTATTGCGAATCTTTATTATTTTTTTAAACCGGATATATGGGGTAAAAACTAAAGATTTAAGATTTGGATTGCAGATTTTTAGCACAATGGAACCCGAAGAGTGTCTAAAGTTTTGGTGTCAATCTTTATCTGTAAATAAAAGCCAGTTTTATAAAACAATGATAAAGCCTTCTGTTAGTAAAGGTACATATACGGCTAGAAAAATAGAGGGTGTTGTTACTATTTATTACAATAATACTAAGTTAAGAAACGAATTAAACGACGCCTTGAAAAAAAGAGCAAAAAGGATTATTATTGCGGGGTAATAATGTAAGATTTGGTCAAATAAAAGCCAATGTAGCTCAGCTGGTAGAGCACTCCCATGGTTATCGTATATAGCCCTCAGATGTGGAAACGCATCAGATGTAACCCGAATAACGGTTAAAGGCCTATAAAAAGGTTCAGACCGTGGCCCTAGTTAGGGCCCGAACGACTGACAAGGGACGATAAGTCAATTTTAATTGATACGCGTAAGATACAGTCTAGTCCTCCTATAAACCTGTAAGGTGAAATGGAGGTGTAAACGAAGGGAGAGGTCATCGGTTCAATCCCGATCATTGGCTCAGTTTATATAGTTTTACCTTTATGCTTAAAAAAATATTTACTAAAATAAAAAATCTAGTTTTGGCTT
>CAZIIR010000104.1:0-1154 GCA_964539475.1 uncultured Candidatus Saccharibacteria bacterium | reverse complement strand
GCAATCAGCGTCAGGGTGTTCGCGAAAGTGTTCATTTCGCGAATTTCAGCATGCAGTATTTCTGGCGACGGCGATTGTTTTACAGCCACCAGCCAAATGACCACCAACGCTAAAATTCCGACCGCCGTGTTGGGTAAGTTCCACCATCCTCGGGTTCTTCTTGGGTACGACGACATTAGACATTATCTCCTTTGTTGAAGTTGCAGTTTCTCCTTTTATAATAACATATAAATATAATAAGGTCAATTACAGTTACTTGGTACATAAACTATTTCATCTTGATTTTTGGGCCAGCTTTAGTAGTAATAGGGGAGGATAACGGTCATAAACTTAAGTTGTCAAAACACTGAAAGGGGGTTTTATGTGGTGGGGATTCTGGCCACCGAAACTGCCCGAATTTTTTGGGCTGTGTCAACGTTGTTTTCGGTTATTGACGTGGCACAACTCACTCGAGCTGTCACGCGCCTGTGGCTACTGTTCACGCTGTTTTCACCGATCCGATATCCGCGTGCTGTATTTGCCCGGTGAACCACGTCCTCTTTTCCTTGTGCATGAAGAAGAAAAAGACAAAGACGAGCTAGACCCGGAGATTTTTGGGTCTGGGTTTGAGCGCAATGAGATCACTGGTCGTGACTGGACGCCCGAAGTCGAGATCCGGGAAATGGTTGAGGACCTTCTTGATGGCGAAGATGACGATTAACCGTCGCTGGGGTAGTACCCCAGCGACGGTTTGCTGTTTAAAATATAACCCCGCGGTGAGGACTAGGTGGGGAATGTCTGCACAGACTTTTCTTGATTTTACTCCCCAAAATTACTTTCCTGTGCTAGGATATTGCCATAGGGTCTTAAAGCCTCTGGGGTGCAAGACTCAGGGGAGAAGAATATTACTAAATGTAATCTGTAATCTAGTATTTTATGCCTAAAGCAAATTCTGCATTTATGAAGCCGATGAACGTAAGCGAAGACCTAGCCGCGGTAGTTGGTAAAGGTCCAATGCCTCGGTCCGAAGTGGTAAAAGCGATCTGGGTTTATATTAAGAAAAATGATCTTCAGAACCCAAGCAATAAGCGCAACATCTTGGCAGACGAAAAACTGCAAAAAGTTTTCGCTGGCAAAAAAGAAGTGACAATGTTTGAGATGACCAAGTTGGTTTC
>CAZIIR010000103.1:0-1176 GCA_964539475.1 uncultured Candidatus Saccharibacteria bacterium | reverse complement strand
AGTCAACAGTCACACAAACCGGGGTCCCGATTTCATCCTGGCGGCGATAGCGCTTGCCAATATTGCCGTTGTCGTCAAAAGCCACAGCGCCCAGTTTCTTTTTAAGGTCAATGTAAACTTCACGGGCTTTGGCTACCAATTCGGGTTTATTTTTTAGCAGTGGAAACACGGCCACCTTGATTGGGGCGACCTGCGGAGCTAGTTTCAAAAATACTCGCACGTCTTCTTTACCTTCTTCATCTTTCGTAATTTCTTCATTATAAGCGTCACAAAGTACTGCTAACACCGTCCGATCGACCCCAAACGACGGCTCGATTACATGTGGCAAAAAACGTTCTTTAGTGGCTTCATCAAAATAGGTTAAATCTTTAGTGCTGAATTCCTGATGTTTACCCAAATCGTAGTCAGTCCGATAAGCCAAACCGTAAAGTTCTTTGGTGCCAAAGGGATAATCAAATTCAAAATCGATAGTGCGTTTTGAATAGTGGGCGCGGTCACCATCGACCACCTCTAATTCATGCACCTTGGTTTTATCTAAACCGATCGCCTCGATATATTGCCACACCATTTGGCGCCACATCTCAAAGCGGTTTTCCCAATCGCTAGGATGCACAAAATATTCAACCTCCATTTGCTCTAATTCGCGCAAACGGAAAATAAAATCGCGCGGGGTAATTTCATTTCTAAAGGCTTTACCAATCTGACCAATACCAAACGGCACTTTCGGATGAAAGCTGTCAACAATATTTTTAAAATTCACAAAAATACCACCAGCGGTTTCCGGGCGCAAATAACTCACACTAGCTGAATCTTCCATCGCGCCCACATGGGTTTTAAACATCATGTTAAACGCGCGCTCAGGGCCAAGTTTGCCGCCGCACTCGGGACATTTTTCTTTGTTGTCTAAATGGTCAGCCCGAAAACGCTTTTTGCACTTTTGACACTCTACCAGCGGGTCAGAAAATCCGGCCACGTGCCCACTCGCCTCCCACACTTTACCGTTCATTAAAATAGCAGCATCGAGGCCAAACATGTCTTCACGATCATCAACCACTAATTTCCACCAAATATTTTTAATATTATTTTTCAGAGCCACACCAAGCGGGCCCCAATCCCAAGTGCCAGCTAACCCACCATAAATTTCCGAACCTTGAAACACAAAGCCTCGCCTTTTGG
>CAZIIR010000102.1:0-1193 GCA_964539475.1 uncultured Candidatus Saccharibacteria bacterium | reverse complement strand
GGGCCATTTTCTTTTTGTGATTTTTTCGCTATACTCCACCTCATGGAAGAAACTAAACAGCTGGGCCATTTGCACCCTTTGTCACAGATGATTGTCGAAATGGCGGATATTTTTCGCGAGATGGGTTTTCAGGTGGCCGATGGGCCCGAGAAAGAGTCTGAATGGAATAACTTCGACGCCTTAAATATCCCCGCCAACCATCCGGCCCGGGCGATGCAGGATACTTTTTGGGTGAAGCCTCATACCGCTGGTCAACTTTTGCGGACTCATACTACCTCTGTTTCTTTGCGCGAACTAGCTAAAAAACAATTGCCACTGCGCGTGGTTTCGCCTGGACGCGTTTTCCGCAACGAGGCGACCGACGCGACCCACGAAGCCCAGTTCTATCAGTTTGATGGCCTAGCTATTGATCGGCCGGGGGTAATTACCATGGCGCATCTTAAGGGTGTCCTTTCGACTTTGTATAAAAGATTGTTCGGCGAAAATATTGAGATGCGTTTTCGAGCGAGCTTTTTTCCTTTTGTTGAGCCGGGGGTGGAAGTAGATATCAAATGGGGCGACCGTTGGCTTGAAGTGGTTGGGGCGGGACTCTTGCACCCTAATGTGTTTAAAGCGGCCGGAATAGATCCGAACGAATGGCAAGGGCTAGCATTTGGTGGTGGAGTCGATCGCCTGGCGATGATTAAATATGGGATTGAAGATGTTCGGCATTTTTACCAGGGGGATACTCGATTTCTAAAACAATTTTAAGTTATGTGGTTTAAATACAAAGAAATCGAGGGTCATTTTGCTCAGCCACTTCCTGGGGTAAATGAGGTGGTAGAAGCGCTTATTAACCATGCTTTTGAAGTAGAAGAAATTATCGAACGTGATGGTGACTTCGAGTTGGATGTAAAAATTTTGCCGGACCGGGCGGCGGACGCCAAATCAGTTATCGGCGTGGCGCGGGAAGTGGCTGCTGTCATGAAGTTGCCCCTTAAAGAGGAGTATCAATTTAAGACCACAAAAGAATCGGCCCGGACAACTATTGAGTTTTCAGCTAAAATTATTTCCGACCTTGTGGGTGTAGAATTTTCAGTCGAAGATATAAAAACCACCCTCGGGCGAGTAGGAGTAGTAGTAGAAGAGGGAGACGCTTTAATCGCTCATATTCCGGCGGAGCGACAAGATTTAAATATTAAAGAAGATTTGGC
>CAZIIR010000101.1:0-1225 GCA_964539475.1 uncultured Candidatus Saccharibacteria bacterium | reverse complement strand
ACAAATTTCCAAAAGGAAAATGTTTGACCGGGGGCAATAACTAAACCATTTATATTTTTTATAGCAATTTTAATATTTTCAATTTTACCCTCGTCGAGTTTTTCCTCATTATATTTTCGGTAGAGGGGCGACGAATGCTCGGTGATGTTAAACCAGTCGGGGAGTGATTGGCGCTTAACAAAAAATTGCGGACGTAGTTGGTATTTCAAATAGTTTAAGAGTCGTTTTGATTCGAGGATTATAGGTAAAAACACCGGGTGCTTTTTGGTGAAAGCAACGCGAGCCGATTTTTCGAGGTTAGCTATTTGTTTTAGGTGGTAGTCTAGTGGGGACATGGAGGAAATAACTAGGTGGAGTCAACGGGGTAGAGGGTGAGGGATTCGGTCAGGAATAATTTTGTTTTCGTCAAAACAAAATTTTCACGACCCTGCCTCGGCGACGACCGTTGCTACGGTCGGCTTCGCGCCTGCGGCCTTCGAATCCCTCCCTATCGCGCAACGACAAGCCAAAAAACTTAATCTAAGTTTTTTGGGTCGATTGCGGAGAGTGAGGGATTCGAACCCTCGAGGGGTTTTAAAGCCCCTACCTCGTTAGCAGTGAGGCGCTTTCGGCCACTCAGCCAACTCTCCCTAAAACATTTGCGATGCAAATGTTCGGGCGACCACTAGGCTAAATAGCCTAGTGGTTTAGCCATACTTACCCTACGATACTAGCGTATTTCAAGCCTAATTACAATTTAAAAAATAAGGGCCCCGGGCTCGCGTGGCGAGCCCGGGGCTTTGGTAAACAGTGAGTTAGTCGAGCTCGGCCGGGGGAATGCCCGCAAGCTCCCGCACCATATCACACAATTGGATATGGTCGTATACCACGTTCTCCCGGCGGTTTGAGCCGGGCAAGGAGGACCCATCGAGGTCTTGCAGGTGCTTTTTGAATTCATCCAAGTGGCCCTGGATGGCCAAAAGCTTAAGCCTGGTCTCGGTGTTGGTTGCCAGGATCCCTACTTCGTTTAAGAACTTTCCAAAAGCGGTGAACCTACTGTCGTAGTCCCGCCCGGTCCGGGACTCCAGGTCGAAGGCTTTTTTTGTTTCCGCCAACTTTTGTTGGTCTGGAGCACTTAGCTCTGGAACCACGGTGTTGTTTACCCTCTCCGCCGCGAGCTCAAAATCGCCCGCAATCAGCGTCAGGGTGTTCGCGAAAGTGTTCATTTCGCGAATTTCAGCATGCA
>CAZIIR010000100.1:0-1242 GCA_964539475.1 uncultured Candidatus Saccharibacteria bacterium | reverse complement strand
GCCGGGGCCAGTCAGCTTGTGGAATTGAATCATCGTCAAACAGATGGGGTCCACGAACGGCCACAACGGCGACAGCGTAAGAAAAATTTCCCATAACCCCTTCTGGCGAATCAAACCCCCTTCCACAACCAAGAGGTGTAGTAACCCCGCGATACTTCCAATAAATTCCAAGTTCCTTATCAGATGCATCAACAGAGATATTATTCAGTTCCAACCACATTCGGTGAGGAACCGGATGCTCGATGTCCGGCACAACACCACCTATGCCCCCGTCAAAATAGCAAGCGTTGGCTCGCTTATGAGGGTCAACCAAGGTCAACCTTCCTCCTAATCCGCCAGCCCAAGGAATTGGCAAAGTAAAACCAACGACGTATTTTTTCACGAGACACCTCCTTTCATGAGGTTGTTTTTCCTATTCCGAGATTATTCTGCACCTCTAGTCCAAAAAATCAAGCTAATCTTTATTCCATCCCTTAAAATCAGTACGATTTTCCCCATAGTTCTATTTAATATCCTCAATATTACGTGACCGCATTAAATTAAAGTGTAGTTTGAAAAAATAAAAAGCGCCCTGGTTTCAGAACCAGAAGCGCACAGAATACACGTCAAATACCATCAAACATTCCCCAAGCCAAACCACCAACACCAGGCTCAACTTGCCCCAAAAAAGATCGCGCCGGAATTCCATACGGATCAAATATCATCCGCTTCTTCCACTCTTCTGCGCTCATTTTCCGAACAGAATAAACGGATTGGAACGCGTAGCAGTCAGAGATATCATTTTCGGCCCCGATGGCCAATTCTCGTGCAAAAGTGGCACAACGCCGGGGCCATTCATCTTCGACAACAGAATCATCGTCAAAAAGATGCGGCCCACGAATTTGAACCACCGCCACCCCATAATAAAAATCTCCTTTGCCTGGGAACCGAAATCCTCTTCCGCATCCAATAGGGGTCAAGGTACCTTCGTGCTCCCACATCCCAAATTCCCCCTGGTCCGGGTGGACCAGCAAGCCGCCGAGCAACTTCAACATCGGGAACGGTAATGGGTAATCCGGAAGGTGACCTATGCCATAGACATAGGCATTCGCGCGAGCGTACGCCTTGAGGGGATACGTATTGCCCCAGCCACCAGCCAGTGGCTGGGGTATCGTACAACCAATAATATATTTATTCTCCAAGGAACACCTCCTTTCGTGAGGTTAGAGTGTACAGTTCTGGAACAATACTAGACTGATTGGC
>CAZIIR010000099.1:0-1278 GCA_964539475.1 uncultured Candidatus Saccharibacteria bacterium | reverse complement strand
AATTCCATACTAACCAATGCTTTGGTCTGATGCATGGCAAAAGCAACCAATGTGACAAAAGAAAACAACCCCATCAGCAAAGGTGTTGTTCTTGAAATCGCTTTATCTGACCACTGACGCTGAGTTTCAATACCAAGATGAGCTCTGGTTTCTTCAAACGTAACCTCAAGATTCCACCGTAATACAAAATTTTTAATGATATCGGCAGGCGCCATATCAATATCGGTACTAAAAAATGCCTCAGCTGAATTTTTCCCATCAGGGGTTTTAACCAAAACAACTCTAAATTTAACCGGCGTTTTACCAGAATGACACCAAAGGCAAATAAGACTCAAATACTCAATATTTCGCGTTTCTCCACCATACCAAAATACAGTTTCTCTGCACCAGATTTTGGTGGAATCCTGGAGTAAATTTTTAAGACTTATTCGTTTGCCCTTCATGGGCTTACGACCCAGTTTTTTCTTCTCGGCAACAGGAAATTCAAAAAGCTGGGCATCAAGGCGCAAACGAGAAATGAGTATGGCCTGACGTGCAATACATGTTAAAGCCAAATCCATACACGCATAAGCCCCATCACCCACTAAAATCCAAGACCTTTTTAGCCACCGACTCACCACACAAACCATTTGTCTTGTCCAATCAATCGATGTTTTATGGCGCTTCCCCTCTGATTCATTGGCTTTTTTAGAAGGTGCTAATATAGTTAAAAATGGTAAAGCCCAAGCTCGGTTACACCATGGCAGTGGTACAATCAAGGCCATGCATTGCCATTTTAAGCCATAGCTGGTTACCACGTTAGATTGACTTGAGCGCACCGCATCTCGGTACAATCCTTTGGCTTTAATCTTTTTTCCTCGACGTCTTTCAAGCGTTTCATCAACGGCAATCACAATTGACCATGATGCCGGCAATAATTGCACCAATAACCCCAAAAGAATTTTGGCTAGCTGTAGATTATTCCAATTCGCACGACTTAAAAATCGGTGATACTTTGAAAAATTTTTAATATTGGATAGGCCCATTACTCGCAAAATACTACTAATTCGTCTGGGGCCGCGGCACAATATAGCACCAATTATTAAAATTTGAATATTTTTCCAGGTTGGGCGTGAAAATTCTGATGCAAATGGCGCTAAAACTGCTAAAATGTCGTTCGTCAACGTTAATACTCCATGTATTTATAAGCAAAACACATGATAATGAGTTTATTAGCGTTGGCAACTCCTTTCTAATTTAAATTTCCCATCAATTTATTCAAAAATGGCTAAAGTCGAG
>CAZIIR010000098.1:0-1325 GCA_964539475.1 uncultured Candidatus Saccharibacteria bacterium | reverse complement strand
ACACTCACCTGTTCGCGCCAGAGGGCGGCGTAGAGACCACCTTTCCTTACTAGTTCTTCGTGGTTGCCGGTTTCAATAATCTGGCCTTTTTCAAAAACATATATTTTGGTGGCGTGAGCAATGGTTGATAGACGGTGAGCCACCAAAATGCGAATTAGTTTGGGGTGCTTGGCCTCAATATCTTTAATCGTTTCTGTAATCGCTTTTTCGGTAATCGAGTCGAGACTCGAAGTGGCTTCGTCAAAAATAATTAGGTCGGGGTCGCGCAACAGGGCACGGGCAATCGCTAGACGTTGGCGCTCGCCACCAGAAAGTTTGATACCGCCTTCGCCAATTTTGGTTGCCAGACCTTCACCTCGCTCCAAAATAGTTTTGGCTTGGGCGAGTTCAAGCGCAGCTAAACATTCGGCATCGGTGGCACTTGGTTTAACAAACAATAAGTTTTCCCGAATGGTACCAGCAAAAAGTTGAGTTTCTTGGGCAACCAAACCAATGCGTCGACGCAAGTCATCAATATCTAATTCGTTTGTTTTAATGTTGTTGAAAGAAATATGGCCGGTGGTGGGTAAATATAAACCAGCTAAAAGTTTTATCATCGTACTTTTACCTGAGCCAGATGGTCCAACAAAGGCAATGGTTTCGCCCGATAAAATATTGAGCGAAACATTGCGCAGAGCCTCGCCACTTTCTTCGCCATAAGATAGACTAACATTGTCGTACTGTATTTTTTCAATCTGACCCAATGGGGTAGCCTCTGCCGGTTTTGGGGTCGGTGGTAAGGCAAACAACTTTTCTAATTGAGCAAGGCTCGCCCGCGCTTCTTGGTAAGAGGTGGCCACTGTGCCTAATTGGGCGAGCGGCATAAAGATAGTGAAAGAATAAAACAACAAACTAAAAAATTCTCCCAAACTAATAGCTTGTTTAAATACTAGCCACAACATTAAAAGCATTAGGCCAGAACGCAAAGCGTTGATCAGGGTGCCCTGAATAAAATCAAGCGAGCGCACCATTTTTACTTTCTTCAATTCCAAACCCAAAATTATGTCATTGGTGCTGTTGAGACGCTTGATCTCCTGCTCTTCTAAACCTAGGCTTTTGACCAGCTCAACATTGCGCAGGGTCTCGGTAGTTGTGCCGGAAAGCGTAGCGGTTTCGCGAACAATTTGTTGTTGGGCGGCTTTAATTTTTTTGCTCAAGAAAAAAGTGGCGGTACCGAGCGTGGGAATAATGAGAAAATAAACCAGACCAATAAGGGGGTGAATATAGGTGCCGTAGATGAGGACAAAAGTCATTCCCACTAAAGACAAAAACAATATGTTAATAGC
>CAZIIR010000097.1:0-1372 GCA_964539475.1 uncultured Candidatus Saccharibacteria bacterium | reverse complement strand
TTAAGGTTGGAAGTATTTATAAAGAAGATGAAGATAAAATAGATCTAGATAATACAATAGAGTGTAGTTCAGGGTTAAAGATGTAGCCCCCTTATTAAGTAATTAATAAGTAAACATCGGGCAAAAACAGTGAAGGCTAAGGTATTCACACTTATTGAATTATATTTTGTAATACGAATTTAATTTCGTATATTAAAGTATGAAACAAAAATATTTAAAAATATATCAAGACAATGCTAAAGGTATGTCTTTAGTAGAAATTAGTAAAAAGTATAGTATACCATATATTACACTTTACACTCATTTTAAAAAAAATAATTTAGTTATTAATAAAGCAGATAGTAGAAGAAATTTTGTAAATGATAATTTTTTAGATGAAATTGATTCAGAGAACAAATCTTATTTTTTAGGATTAATGTTTGCTGATGGGTTTTTATTAAAAAATAAAATTTGTTTAAAATTAAAAAAAGATGATTCATATTTAATTGAAGAAGTTTTTTCAAAATTTACAAATGGCTATAATTTATCAAAAGATAAAAATAGTAAAAGTATTCAAATAACATCTACTAAATTAGTAAAAAAATTAATTGAATTAGGATGTACTGAAAGAAAAACAAATAATGACTTTAAAGTAATTGAATTAAAAGATGACTTATTTAGGCATTATTTAAGAGGTTATTTTGATGGTGATGGTTCTATTTCATTAAGAAAAAGTAGACCAAATCAAGTACAAATTTATATTTGTAGTATACATAAAAAATTTTTAGAAGAATTAAAAACAAAATTAAATAATTATAATATTAATTGTTTAGTTTTTAAAGAATCTAGGAAAGGAAAACCAATGAAAACTCCTCAAGGTAAAATATTACTAAATTGTAAGGACATGTATACATTGAGATTTGGAACTCATATTGATAGAATAAAATTGTTTGAATTTTTGTACAAAGATTGTTCAATAAAACTTGATAGAAAATATAAAATATTTAGTGAATATTACGCTAATACTGTGCTAACTTTAGAAAGTAAAAATTCTAAAGCAGTGCAACGCATAGAGGGTGAAACTATTATAAATTATCAATTACTTTCTAAAAATGTTTTTAAATGCGGAAAAGAAATTAATGAAGACTTAATAATATCTTTATTTAATCAAGGTGTTTGTAAATACCAAATACATAAAAAAACAAATATTGAAAGAGGAATAATAGATAGAATTATAAAAGAATATAAACCTCCAAGAGTGTCCGACAACCTATAATTAGATAGGTTGAAAATATATGCTGAGCTGTCTGATGATTAAATCAGAATAAATGGAGGAAACTCCCAGATGTAAAGGATAAAAAGCCTTTACGATAACAAAATGTACATATAGGTA
>CAZIIR010000096.1:0-1448 GCA_964539475.1 uncultured Candidatus Saccharibacteria bacterium | reverse complement strand
ACAAAGTGTGAAAGTGTGGGCAGCTGTTATTTTCAGGTTAAGAAGGAGCTTGTTGCTGCTCGATATATTCACGAATAATGTCGATGGAAGCTCCTCCGCAGCTGCCTGCAAAATAGCTAGGAGACCATAGGGCTCCGCCCCATAGTTTTTTGCAAAGGCTTGGATAGTTTTTTTTGCGAATCAAACGACTTGACACTCCTTTAAGGCTATTTACAAGCTTTGACACTGTCACTTTTGGAGGATAGTTTATAAGTAGATGAACGTGATCATCTTCACCATTAAACTCTATTAGTTCAGTTTCAAAATCTTTGCAGGTGCTAACAAAGATGAAATGTAAGTCTTTTAGTATTTCTTTTGTGAATACTTCTCGTCGATATTTAGTTACGAAGACCAAATGGACATGCATCAAAAATGCGCAGTGTCTTCCGTGACGAATTTCGTTGTTTTTTTTCATGGGCCAAATCATACTGGTGTCATGGAAAAACTTCAAGCCTTTAAATTTGAGCTACAACCTAGTGGAGAGCAGCAGCTCGATATGCGCCGCTTTGCGGGATCATGTCGCTTTGTTTACAATAAAGCTCTAGCGTTGCAGAAAGAAAACTATGAATTAGGTGGCAAATTTATTAGTTATGTAGAAATGGCTAAAAAGCTTACTTGTTGGAGAAATAGCGAAGCAACTTCCTGGCTTAAGGAGTCTCCTTGTCACTCTTTACAACATACGTTAAAAGATTTAGAAAAGGCTTTTAAAGGTTTTTTTTCTAAGCGCACTAAGTTTCCTCGATTTAAAAAAAGAGATAGCGGAAGCAGCTTTCGTTACCCTGACTCCCAGCAGTTTGAACTGGATGAGGCAAATAGCCGTATCAAGCTTCCTAAATTAGGGTGGGTAAAATATCGCAAAAGCAGAGAGATTCTAGGTGAGCTGAGAAATGTTACTGTTTCTTGCAGTGGGGGCAAATGGTTTGTATCAATTCAAACAAGGCGTGAAGTTGAGGTGCCGCTAAAAAAAGAAGGTGCAAAAGTTGGTATCGATATGGGTATTATCAATTTTGCTACAATGAGCAATGGATGTCAGATTGCGCCACTTAATAGCTTTAAAAAACATAAAGCAGTTTTAGCTAAATACCAAAAGAGAATGAGTCGTAAGAAAAAGTTTAGCAATAATTGGAAGAAAGCAAGGCTTAAAGTTCAGAAGGTTCATACGCGCATAGCAAATGCGCGTAAAGATTTCTTGCATAAAACTACTACAGAAATAAGCAAAAACCACGCTTTAGTCTGTATTGAAGATTTGCAGGTACGTAATATGTCTAGGTCAGTAGAGGAAGTAGTAAAAGAGTCCAGCAAGAATGTACGGCATAAAGCCGGCTTCAATCGGAGTATTTTAGATCAAGGATGGAGTATGTTCCGTGAGCAATTAGAATATAAGATGAAGTGGGCAGGTGGAGTGTTGC
>CAZIIR010000095.1:0-1508 GCA_964539475.1 uncultured Candidatus Saccharibacteria bacterium | reverse complement strand
GGTGCTGAAGCGTTACATAAACGCCACGCATCGTGCCTAACTGCTGCTAAACCTAAGATTCGTGGCAAGATAACGAAGTTAAACAATCCTTATTTCGGCTCATACATAACCGATATGGGGGGATACTACTTTATCTCGCTAACAACGAACAAAGGCAAGGCGAATGAGAGACAAGCATTAAAACACGTTACCCCCCAACTGGGTGGTTTCATGTTCACATTGAATGGGATAAGGGGGTATGTAATCCCCCAAACTGGGAATGAAAACTTTATTCGTTCCTTATCTGTCAAATGGGGGGTGTAAGACCCCTCTAATTGGGGCGTAAGCCCCCTTACTTGGAGTATGTGCCATGTTACAAGTCGTCAAAACGTCGTCAAAATCGCTGCGTGATTCTCGCAAAAGTCTAGTGTCTGCTGCATTATTGCGACACACACAAAAGATCGACGAGACCCCCCTTGAGGAGGGTGCCGACCGCATCGTCAAGACGCAAAAAGCAGCAAAGGTACTTTCGTGGTATCGTCAGACAATCACCGAAGTGGGGGGGTCGGTCCCCCAATTGGGGAGTGAATTCTTCTCTGAAGATGAGGCGAAAGCGTTAGACTCGATCGAGTCATCGTTGTGGGCTAGGGGCGATCAAAAGAACCCCCCCAAATCAGGGGTTGAAGTCGCCACCCGAATGGGGCTACGATCGATCGTCCAATTGTTGGTTCGGGGCATGAATGGGGAAGTTTTCGGTGGGGGGGACGATGCAGGGGCATGTTTTCTTGAGACGGTTCACTACGGTTTACCGAAGCTCCACACCCCCAAAGGTGCGGTTGCTACTGCTGATGTGGATTCCCTCATTCGCCAGTTGTTGGGGCTATAACCCTAACGAGGGGTAAGAATTTGGGGGCTCTGGAAGGGGGGAGAAATCCCCCCTTCTTGTATTTGGTGAACGTTTTTCTCCCCAAAGTGAGTACCACCTTTAACTATGAACCCTCAGTCGGGCTAGTCCGGCTGGGGGTTTTTTTGTTCGCATCCTGCTCACGGGGGGGTACCCCCCAAGGTTACGGCTTCCATGCCTCCGTAAGGGTTACATCCGCCCTACTCTTGTGGGTGTACGCCCGCCCCCATTTTCGCGAGACTATACGGGGCTTTGAAACAACAATACTAAGTTGATTCCCTTCTCTTCCCCCTCCCTTTTGGACTATGATGCGAATTTTCTGAGGACTTTTTGGAGGTTCCGCAGGTGGACTTTGAATATAGCGATAGGATGTTACAAATTGGGGATTACGTTCCCGCGTGTAAACAAGCCAATAACGGCAGGTTAACATTAAAGACAAAATGGCAAGAGAACGCCCTTATGTCCATATGGGATAACTCTGACTCTATTGATGAGTTCGCCCAACGTGCTGGCATTTCCATTAATCGTGCAATTAACCTAGACCGCAACTTTTCCAAGGTCTTTGGGATTCAACCTGCCCATAAACCGCCCGCGAAACGTTTAGTCGGGGTAGATGCGGACATTA
>CAZIIR010000094.1:0-1521 GCA_964539475.1 uncultured Candidatus Saccharibacteria bacterium | reverse complement strand
GTAATAAAGTTTATCAGTAAAGCTTTTTTAGTTTCAAACCCCGCTTCCTTCATCACAAAAAATTCGGAAACTTCCTGGACCACTTCGTGCAAAAATATTCCCAATGTTGCCGATAGGCCAAATATGGGACTGGTGATAAATGCTGGTACCAGCAAAATGCCGTCACCAATATTGTGAATAGCATCACCAAAAATCATTCGTCTGGCATCTATCTTGTTGTGCTGGTGGTCGTGGTCTATTTCGTGGTGGTGGTGAGCGTTGGGGATCAGGTGGCTGGCTAGTTCTAAAATAGCAAAGCTGGCGATGATATAAAATATTAATTCTGTTGTAGCTAGACCTAAATGGAGGGTCTCTTCGAGTAGGGAATAAGAAATAACCGCAAAAATACCCATTGAAAAAGTAGCGAGATAGACCAAGTATTTTTGTAGTTTCGGACCCAAGCCAAACCACACAAAAAAAACTCCCGCGAGTGATGCGGCCATAATTAATAGTCCTGCCCCCAGTATCTGGCCTAGTAACATAATGTCGAGTATAAACCAAGACGGGACGAAAGAGAACACTGGGCAAATCTGTTGTTTATTAAGTACTTAGGTTATGATTATGTTTTATGACCAAACTACAAGATTTAAAGAGGGGTGAGCTGGGTGTTTTGGGGGCTGGAGTATTTTCTATTTTAATTTTTTCAATTTATTTTTTAAAGATTGGGAACAATGAGTTTGTTTGGTATATCGGAGTGATGATTGGTTTTTTAGTTTTACTTTTTACTACTTTATCTTATACCAAACTTAGTCTTACTAGCTTGTGGGGGCTTTGTCTTTGGGGACTTTTGCATATGGCAGGCGGCAGTGTGCCGGTAGGCGATTCGGTATTGTACGCGTGGAAAATATTGCCACTCTTAGATCGGGGTGGAGAATTTTTTATTTTAAAATTTGACCAAGTAGTGCATGCTTTTGGTTTTGCCGTAGCGACTTTGGTTATGTTTGAGATAATTGGTCCGCGCTGGCGGGGTAGTCGGGGGCTTTTATCGTTTGTTTCTTTTTTGGCTGGTATGGGTTTGGGGGCACTCAATGAGATTGTGGAATTTGCGGCGGTCTTGGTTTTTCCTTCAACTGGAGTGGGCGGGTACTACAACACTGGTCTTGACCTAGTATTTAATATGCTGGGCGCAGGTTTAATAGCAATAAGTCTATATCTTTATGGAAAGAAGTGAATTTGAAATAAGGGCGGCAGAAATAAAACAGGCGATAGATAAGTCGACCAATATTTTGTTACACTTGCACCCCAGTCCCGACCCCGACTCCGCCGGGTCAACTTTAGCGCTGACTGAATATTGCGAGAGTTTGGGTAAAAAGGTGACTATTATTGGAGGTGATTCAGACTTGTCGCAAACCCTTTCGGTCTTGCCTGGTTTTGGGCGCATTCTACCCAAAACTTACGGCGAGATTAATTCTGCTGACTACGATTTATTTTTAGTGCTCGATTCAGGGGCGACCACAATGATTTCTAAAAAAACTGAGGTAA
>CAZIIR010000093.1:0-1559 GCA_964539475.1 uncultured Candidatus Saccharibacteria bacterium | reverse complement strand
TTGTGTAGCCAATCCCACCCCTGAAGAAATCATTCCATCCCCTTTTGATAAAAATGTGGCAAGCGCTGTGGCTGAGGCCGTCAGCAAACTTAGTTAAAATAATAAAATTTTAATTTAAAAGGAGCGTCACCAGCTAAAGCTGGTGACGCTCCAAAAAAAATACAATTTTAAAAAAGAGGGGCCGTGCTCCGCTTCACAAAAAGAGCGTAGCTTCTCCCTCGCGCTGGTTCCACTTGTTCAAAATCATCCCCCAGCGTCGAGGTACAGCACGTGTGGACTGGAAAAATTGCCCCTAAATTTCCGAGGGCCAAAATCTCCGGTCGGGTCATCTGGAGGATTTTTTCGCAATTTGGGGAACATCCACAAGACTTATTAAAAAGCCCCACGATAGCCATTGTATCGCCCATGACACTTCTCCTTTTTACTAGACCGACCAAATTCTTTTCTAACTTTATTCCGGTCAAATTTTTAAGTCAACAATTTTAAAACAACAATGCGCCGTGGGGTCGAATACCCCACGGCGCTTACATACAAAGGTCAAACTATATATAATCGACGAGAACGGTATCCCCAGAACGATACTGTTCTCTCGCCCCCGCGACCAAGGGGAGGCATTCGACTGCCACCGCCGCCAAGTGAGAAATGCTCCACTCTCCTCTGGCCTGCTGACCAAAAAGAGACAAGTCAACCTTCTTCCCACAACCGTGCCCACACTCGCACTCCTTTTTAAGGAGGAGCGCCTCTTCCAGAATCGTGGTAGCCATGATTTGTCCCTCCAAAGTTCAAACCTAAATAAACTTAACCAAATATATTTACTTTTGTCCAGCTAGTTCTTTCTCTATTTCTTCTACCAATCTTTTCTTAGCCTCTTCAACTGTCATTAAAAGCATAATGCCAGCCGCTAGCGCGTGCCCCCCGCCGCCCAAACTTACCGCCACTTTAGACACATCTAAAACGTCGGCATTTTTTGACCGAAGAGACACTCGCACCTGACCCGCTTCTTTTTCTACCAAAGTAACTCCAAACAGCCAGTCTTTGACTGAAAGCAGCTCGGTGGAAAGTGAAGCCGCTTCGGTATCTAGAAAATTGATCCCCGCTTGGTCTAAATCAGCTAAAGCTAAAGCAATGAGCGCCCCCTTACCGCCCGCCACCTCCTCAATCGCCGAAAAAGCCAAGGCTTTATAGCGCAAAAGTCCCCGCGGAAACATTCTGCCCATTTCTAAAATAGCGCGCGTGGCAAGCGGGTTTATCGCCAACAATTTACTAGCCACCGTCATTGTCTCGGCTGTCGTATTGGCATAACGAAACCCACCCGTGTCGCCGTGGATACCCGCATAAAGGTTTTCGGCCATAGTGGGTGTGATAGTTGCCCCCCACTCCAACAAGAGCTCGGCGACTATTTCCGCCGTTGCCGGCACACTCGGGTCAAGTAAAACTATCTGACCATAACCAGTATTACTTTTGTGGTGGTCAATATTCACCACCGTCATACCCTCGGGAAAAATTACCTCAGTTTTTTTAGAAATCATTGTGGTCGCCCCTGAATCGAGCACTAAAAA
>CAZIIR010000092.1:0-1621 GCA_964539475.1 uncultured Candidatus Saccharibacteria bacterium | reverse complement strand
TTTTCGGTCTGTAAAAAAACTTGCACCACTTCCTCTACTTCGTCACTGTTTTCGGTCGCCATTAATTTGGTGCGCAAATCGGCCGCCCCCGCAAAATCGTCGGCATAAGCTTTGAAATGTTTTTTCATAATGGCAAAACTTTTAGTGTGATTATTGAAAAATTTTTTATTAGTCTCGCCCGGCAAAAACAAATCAGCAAAAAGTTTAGTGTGTTCGACCAAAACCTGCAGTTTTTCAACCACGGTCGGAGCTTTTTCGGCAAACAGCCACGGATTGCCATATATTGCCCGCCCCAACATTACCCCGTCGACCCCGTGCGCCGATACTTTTTCCCGTGCCTCGGCCAAATCTCTGACATCACCATTGCCTAAAACCAACACGCCCGAGCCGGCAGCAAGCTTGACCGGTATGTCGGCCAGTTCCCAATGAGCCGCTACTTTGGACATTTCTTTGCGCGTCCGAAAGTGAAAAGTAATCGACGCCGGCTTGGCCGAAAGTAAAGCCGGGGTCCAGGTTTCGAGTTCGACTTTGTTATAACCAATCCTGGTTTTCACCGACACCGGCAAGTCGCCTGCCCCCTCCTTGGCGGCCAAGATTAGCTCTTGGGCTAGTTCGGGATGTTTGATTAAGTCAGCCCCACAACCTTGTTTTTCTATTCCCGCATCCGGGCAACCCATATTTATATCAATACCCGCAAAGCCAAGCTTGGCGACATAGGCGGCCGCCTCGCGCATTTTGTCGGGTTTAGAGGTAAACAACTGCGCGACTATGGGCTGTTCGGCGGGGGTAAAGTAAAGTTCCCGCAACAACTTTTGTTGGCCAAGTGGGTGCATTAGACCATCGGCCGAAACAAATTCGGTATAAAAAATATGTGGCCCGTGGGGGCGACTATACTTGGCAATAATCTGACGAAAAGCCGCGTCGGTCACATCGGCCATTGGCGCCAGAGTAAAAATAGGTTTTGGTAGGTCACACCATATATTAGAGGACATTGGTAGAAGATTAGCGGAAAAACCACTACTTGGAAAGCCTATGTTTGACTTTTATGCTTATTGTGCTATAATTAGGGGTAGAACTTGGAGGGAGAAAAAATGTTAGAAGGTAGGCTTAAAAATCTTCTGGTCGATGTGCGGACTTTCAAAGTCCAACCAGAAGAAACCGACAACATCTCCTCGGCCCACGAGGCGATGCGAGCAGTGAAGGGGCTAGCCCTGGCTATCCCCAGCAAGACGACTGACGGAAGTGTGGTGTATCGTATCTTTCCACCAGACATCTGGCGGAACAGGTACTATACCTACTTACTGTTCATGATTAGGGATTCAGGCCTTATTTTTGGTTTAGGCGACGATCCGCTCCTACCAACTAAACATTTTCCATTGGACGTCAAAGACATGGACGCCCTATGGGAAACGGGCGGGTTTCCAAACTTAGAAAAAGTTTGCTTGGCTATCAAGAGATACCACCCGATCAATGTTTGCCACAGCTTTGTCGACAACGTCGACAAAGCTGTGGCAAAAAAAACCGCCAGACTCAACTAAGGTGCCCCCCGGGTCGCACTTGCGCGACCCGGGGGCTTTTTATTTTCAAATACTAATTAGAATCAAATTTATAATAAACTTTT
>CAZIIR010000091.1:0-1629 GCA_964539475.1 uncultured Candidatus Saccharibacteria bacterium | reverse complement strand
CCCGCTCAGACGTCGACCCCGCCCTCTTTATCTCCTACCCCAAGAAGGGTCTCGTCAATCGCAAGAATAGTAAGCGCGAAACCATGCGCCTCACCACCCGGAGTATCGCCCGTATTGTCAAACATTATGCCACCAAAGCCGGCATCTTAAAGGATGTCCATCCTCATACGCTTCGTCACTGCTTACATGCCGAAACCCGCATCAGCCTCCCTAGAGCAATAGCGAGTGCTCAAACCCTCTTTGAATCACCGGGCCTAACGCATGTAAAAACGCTCGTGTGGGACAAGGGCTGGCAAACTAAAGCTGCTCTCACACAAAAAACCGAGCACTCCTCTGACATACTCATCCGTCTCATGGCTGGAGGCTATGAACTCCTTTCAACACCAGAACATCGACTTTTTACTTTAGGAGTAAGTGGTTTTAAAGAAATTCCAGTGGCTCAGCTCAAGAAAGGCGATTACGTACTCGGCATCAATAAAGTCAGCCAACAAAGTAAACAGTACTATTCCCAACAACTCTGGCGCCTCCTTGGGTATATTTGTGGAGACGGACATATTAGTCCCAGACGACACGGAGTCTTGGTGACTGATAAGAATCTTTCATTTTTGGAGTATTACCAAAAACTTGTAAAAAGTACATTCGACAAAGACGCCTCAATTTACCCAAATCAGTCTTCTTGCTCATCAACACTCATTATTTACCACATGCCATTGGTCAAACTCTGTCAAAAGCTTGGCTTCGATACATATTCAAAGGAGCGACGTGTCCCAAAAAAGCTCTTTGGGTCTAGAGAGGAAGACATTGCTGCATTCCTCGCTGGCTTTTACGATGCCGAAGGCAATGGTGGCACAAGCGCCCCCAAATTTTTTAGTGCCAGCAAAGAGCTCACAAAAGATATCCAGATATTGCTCCTGCGACTTGGCATCGATGCTCGTCTGTATACCAGACACCGACGTGTCACTCTACCACTCAGCACAAACCCCATTGACCATACGATGTATATCCTACAAATTTTATGTAAACCAGACCAGGAAAGCTTCCGCCGGCTTGTTCCTACACTGAAAAGCTTTGCTATCGAACATGATTACGTCGGTGAAAAGATTCCAGCCGGAGCTATGCTCGCCGATCTCGTACGTAAGGCCAAAGAAAACGGATATTCTATCTACAGTAAGCGCGCTGATCAACAGACCCTGCGATATCCATCTCGCTATACTAGTGGCAAAATAGTACCTACCAAAAATACTCTTCTTCTCTTTTATAATCGCTTGAAGCGCATAGGTTTCAAAGATGAACGACTCAACTTACTTCGACGTCTTGCAGGAAAAAACCAATTCAAATGGCTTCGTGTCACCTCACTCGATACCCTCTCTGGTCACTTTCCCGTCTATGACTTTGCAGTGGCTGAGACTGAGAATCTTATTACTGACGGCTTTGTCTCTCACAACTCCTTTGCTACTGACCTCCTTGCTAATGGTGCTGACATCAGAAGCGTCCAGGCCATGCTCGGTCATGCTTCTATCACGACGACCCAGATCTACACCCATGTCACCAACGAACGCCTCAAAGAAGTCCATCAATCCTTTCATGCCAAACGAAAAAAGAAGTCCTAGGACTTCTTTTTTAGTGTAC
>CAZIIR010000090.1:0-1634 GCA_964539475.1 uncultured Candidatus Saccharibacteria bacterium | reverse complement strand
CCTCCTTTCGTGAGGTTAGAGTGTACAGTTCTGGAACAATACTAGACTGATTGGCTAAAAAATCAAGCTAATCTTTACTTCATCAACTCCTTTATCTCATCCCTTAAAATCGCAGCGGTTTCAAAATCTAGGACTTTGACTGCTTCTTCCATTTGGCGTTCTTTATCTTTAATCAAACTTTTTAGAGCCCGAGCGTCGGTACCGATAGTTGAACGGTCGAGCTCAATTAGGCGCTTGACCGTTTTGTCGCGCTCGGACATTAGGCTCTCGGTAATATCATTGATATTTTTCTTAATCGTCGTCGGGGTAATATTATTTTTCTTATTATAAGCCAGTTGGATAGTGCGGCGGCGTTCGGTTTCCTCCATCGCTTTTTTCATTGAGCCAGTCACAATGTCGGCATACAAAGTCACCCGTCCCTCGCTATTACGAGCAGCGCGACCAATGGTCTGGATCAGAGCCGTCTCCGAACGAAGAAAACCCTCTTTGTCGGCGTCTAAAATACCAATAAAAGAAACTTCGGGCAGGTCGAGCCCCTCGCGCAAAAGGTTGACCCCCACCAACACATCGAACACCCCCTTTCTAAAATTGGTCAGAATCTGAATCCGTTCCAAAGTTTTCACTTCGCTGTGTAAATATTCTGCCTTGATCCCCTCTTTTTTTAGGTAGTCGCTCAAGTCCTCGGCCATTTTCTTGGTGAGAGTTGTAGCAATAGCCCGATATCCTTTTTTTATTTCTATTTGTGCTTGTTCAATAAAATCTTTAATTTGTCCGCCATATTTACCTTGGCCGATGACGGGCTTAACCTGAAGCACCGGGTCAATCAGTCCAGTCGGGCGAATAATTTGTTCCACAATTTGCCCGGCCGGCGGAGCGCTGTGTTCTAGCTCATAGGTACTAGGCGTGGCCGTAGTGTAAATAACTTGTCCCACTCTTTCTTCAAATTCGGCAAACTTGAGTGGTCGGTTGTCCATAGCAGACGGCAGACGAAAGCCATACTCGACCAAAGTTTTTTTGCGACTTTGGTCGCCGGCATACATTCCACCAATTTGCGACACCGTCACATGGGACTCGTCGATAATAGTGAGAAAGTCCGGCGAGCCGTCTTTCTTGTGCGGAAAGTAGGCCAGTAAGGTGTCTGGGGGCAGACCGGCTTCGCGACCCGACAAGTGACGGGAATAGTTTTCGATGCCATTGCAATAGCCCACCTCGGCAATCATGGCCATATCATAGCGAGTACGCCTTTTTAATCTTTCCGCTTCCAAATTTTTACCTTCTTTCTCTAGTTTTTTTAATTGTGCTTCTAGTTCTAAAGCAATGCTTTGAATAGCTCGCTTTCGTTCGTCTTCATTGGTAATAAAATGTTTGGCCGGGAAAAGATAAAAGTCGGCCGGGGTACTGCGTACCGCCCGAGTGACAGCGTCTAGTTCTAAAATTTCCGCAATTTCTCCCCCAACAATTTTGATATTATAAATATCCTTCGCCGAGGCCGGCATTATTTCAATCGAGTTGCCCACCGCCCGGAAAGTACCGGAGGTTAAATCAGCATTGGTCCGCTCAAAATGCCGACTGATTAACTGCTTCATAAAACCTTCACGGGATATTTGCTCCCCCACCTTGACCCGCAAATGTTC
>CAZIIR010000089.1:0-1660 GCA_964539475.1 uncultured Candidatus Saccharibacteria bacterium | reverse complement strand
TTCCGGGATTTCTACTCTCAAGGCCAGACCAAGAGAGAAAACCCGGTCACGGTCACTTGTCCCACCGGCTCTACTGCCACCCAAAATGTGACCGCTTTCTTTGTGGCTGGTACTTGCCCAGTGACAGGGACAGCGGGGGCAGGGGGGACAATTAGCCCAACGACCGGAACCAAGAATGTGGGACAGACTCAGAGTTTTACGGCGCGGGCTAATTCGGGGTATGTGATTGATACTATGACAGTGAACGGTGTATCTGTGCCCGGAGTTTATGGCCAGACCGCTACCTCTAGTCCAGCGGTTACTTGTGCGGCACCGAATGCGATTGAGGGGAGGGCAACGTTTAAGTTACTCACAGGATGTCCGCTAACTACTTATAACTTTAACCCCGAAGGTGGTAGTATCAATCCTATTCCTGGGACCACCTATTATATTCCTTCCAATTCCGCTGCCGACATATCTGTTAAAGCTAAAGAGGGTTGGATTATTGACTACTTCCGTTTTGGTAATAATGATGCCCTTCCTCTTGCCCCAGGGGCAACCGAGGCCTCGGCGCGTATTAGTTGTGGTACCGGGAATCAAGCCAAAATGGCCTCGGTAAAATTTAAACCTGGTGATTGGAAAATTAATGTAGAAAGAGTAGGGGGTGGATTAGGCACATATGAACCATATTATAATCCAATAAACGTACCATTCTCTTCAGATAAGCAGAGTGTCAAAATACAAGCAGGCGGTAGTTCTTATATATCAAAAATACTATTAGATAATGTTCCCTTGAATTATTCCGGGGATGATCAGGATCAGAATGACGATTGGTTTGTAGATAGTGTAACCGTCGATATTGGTCGTGGAGGAAAAAATGTACGCAATTTGAAAATTTTCTTTGAGAAAAAAACATGCCAACTAGTCTCTTTTGTTTCCTCTAAAGGAAATGTTACCGGTGGCTCTGTTGTACCCAACGGGACCAGGATAATGGATTTAGGAACTGATTTTAAGCTACAAACCCAAGCTACTTATGGTTTTAGATTTGATAAATTCGTAGTAAAATATTACTCGATTAAAAATGGAGATTTTGTCTTAGGTCAGACATTCGAAAGTTATCAAGATACTTTTACAGGAAGTTGCTCGTTGCCCAAAGAAGAATATGAGGCTGTTTTTGTCCCTGTTGGTGGAGGTTGTCCAGTTAGAGTGAGAGAAATTAGTGATAAAGGAGGTACTATTTTTCCTGGAAATTCTTTAATAAATCCAGGGGACCAGCAAGAATATAATATTTATCCAGAGGATAAATATTATATTAATTCTATTTACCTAAATAAGAGACGTATTAACATTACAGATAAAGAAAATATGACAGTGAAAATAAACTGCAGTGTCGACCCAATGAAACAAATAGTTTACAACCTAGATGCTTTCTTTTATGAGAAGCAGGATGAGGGATTGATTAATAAAGTTAAACATAGTTTTTTAGACACTCCTGTGGGTCAGGTGGCTTCCGTCTGGCAGGCCTTTGGCAAATTACCAGACAGGGTGTTTGGGGGAATGTGGAGTTGGCTTAAATAAAAACAAAACACCCGCGCCTATGGCGCGGGTGTTTTGTTTTGGGGTGTTTTTTCGGTTACAATATACAAGTGAAAATACTTAAATCTAACTTGGTTTTGTTGGC
>CAZIIR010000088.1:0-1686 GCA_964539475.1 uncultured Candidatus Saccharibacteria bacterium | reverse complement strand
CATCTCGGTAGTACTTGATCCAGTAGAGGAGTGACGGTCGGACTGGTTCTGGCTGTGACTTAATCTTGATCCGCTCATTGGTAATAAGCTGGTTCCCCAAGTTTTCGTACTTTGACAGCGCCTGAAGAAGGGGCATTTTAATGAAAGCGACTTCGGTCTTCTTTACGGTTTCAGATACCTCCTCAACTCTTGGTTTTGGCTTCAACGAAAGAATTTCTTTCTGTATAAATCCTAATACTTCACCTGCTTGTTCGCCATATAAATCTCGTAATCCCCCTTCAAATCCAATCTGGTCGACCTCATCAAAGTAAAACCAACGAAGAAGAACACTTGTTCCCTCTATCGTTGAGTCGCCACATCCAAGGGTCCGCTGCAACAATTCCATTTTCTCTGGTAACTCATCGGAAACAAGAATATTTTTTTTCTCCGGCGCAAGTTTCACAAGATGAGACCAGATAGCACCAATCTCCTCAGCAGAATTCAAACCATTATCCAGCCTCTCCGAAGCTAAAAGGGGATAATAAATATTCTTACTCTGTTCCACTCTTTTTGTTATACCAAACATGACATGTGCATATTAACCCCTTCTACGCGCTTCCGTTTCTCTTCTTTTTGCCTTAATTTTATCACTCGCATACTTGGCTGCGGCCCTTTTCTTTGCCTCCTCATCATCCTCCTCCTCTTTGTCCGCACTCTTTATTTCTTCTTTCACCGCTCTCGCATGAATTCTGCTCCAAACAGCCTGCACTTCTGGTTTCCCCTTTTCATGAGCCTTTTCCAAAATAGCCTGAACATATCGCTTATTACCCTTTAATTCCTCAGAGAAATATTCCTCAAAATCAGGACTGGTGTGTAACGTCTTCTGTTTAATCAAATCATCGACTGACAAAGGACGCACTATATCCTTATAAACCTGTTGCCGAGCCATTTTACTAATATCCTCTTTACTCTTCCTATCGCCCATTGGTAATTTATTATTCTCCTCAATCATCACTTTCTCTGTCTCATCAATCTTATAATTTACCTTTATATGAAGATTTCCATCCTTTTTCAACTTGCTATCAAGTACTTCAAGCGTACTCTCTTTGCCCTGCGCTATCGAATGGTAGAGTTCAGGACTGACCCCTGCTGTAGCGCCATCCCTAGCCTTATCAATAGCGCGCGTCACCATGTCAGAGGCGTACTCATTAAACTCTGGCGCATCCGCTGATCCGCCACTCCGCAAAGCCTGGATTGCTTTCATGAGATCGTCGCTCGTCCGTATTTCTCCAGACTCAGCCAACGAAATTGCCGCTGCCTGTCTTGTCACTACATCATTCGATGTGAGGCTCTGTCTTAACATAGACGCATTAACCTGGTTCTCCTTATTGTCCTTTACTGCCTCATTTACACGCTTTGAATGAAGCTTGTCCAATTCTGTTTGTTTGCCCTGATTACCTCCGTACACTGCACCCTTAAATTTCGCCTCTGTATTTTCACTGGCCTGTTTCCATGTCTTACCCTTTAGTAGACTACGCAATCCAGTATCGCTTGCGTATGAGCGTCCAAAAATTTTGCCCTCATAAGCGCCCTTTTTTAGCCCTCCATACAAACCACGCATTGGTGCATTCTTATACGTCATTCTCCCGGCACCCTTGATAGCCGCATAGCCGAGGCCGACGACCGCTCCCGCTCCGACGATCGACG
>CAZIIR010000087.1:0-1699 GCA_964539475.1 uncultured Candidatus Saccharibacteria bacterium | reverse complement strand
TATAAATTGCTATATATAAAGGAAGTTATATAGGGAAAACAAAAATACCGGCGTATGCATTCGCTTCGAGACTTTTGAAACCGGGAAGGGGAAGAACATGGGAAGGAAATGAACTTTCGAGGGACAAATTTCTTGGCTCGGTTGTAAATAGTGATAATTGTTCAACACAGATTTAGAATTAGCAGCAAATGAACGATCACTGGGCTGGGTCTGCCTAATTGACGTCGGGGGCGATCAAAGGATAGCGAATATTCAGCATTGAGCCTTATTTGGTGATTATTCCCGCAGCTATCAATACAGTTAACACCTATGCTAAACGTTTGCCATCGTGAGGCTGTCGGATGAGTTATCGAAGTTGCCTACGAGTTTGAGGTTCCTTTCCGAGTCTTACAAGCACTCTAATAGTCATTCTCTAGAGAGCAGTCTTCATATCCGGATGTTTGTTGATAAATTATTTGGTAGGTTAATTAAGGGCGGATTAATGGATGTTTTAAATCAATGATCGAGACGGCCAATGAATTTGCTCACAGTTGGGGGTCTGTAAGGCACAGTGAACCTTCGGATGATCTGGTCGATTGAGGGATGAGGCTTTGACTTGTCTTAGTAATCACATGCTTACCAATAAGGGTTGATCCGACCGCAGCTACACCAGCTGCGTTGAGGCCAAGAAGGACAGCATCATCGTAGGGGAATCGATAGAATGTAGTGGGAATGTCAAGAGAAGATTTGAGGGTAAGGTCACGTGAAGAAATTTGACTCACACACCAGAAGTTCTCGTAAATGTGCCTGATGACAGGAATCAGCGAAGTGAAGTAAAGACGCATTCTGTGGGGAACATTGTAGGCAAGAGTGATCATCGATTGACACTGGCACTTCTTCATTTCCTCAAGTTCTCCTTCATATTTAGCGATGAACATTTCCAGGCGTTCAGCAATGGTATCGGCGACTGCTTCTTTAGGCAGGAGATCAATTGCAGTAAAGTCATCAAAGTCAGTCCTAACCTTCTTCAAAACACCAATAGGGTTCATGTACTGAACTGCAGAGATGGGGTATCGGTGTTTTTAGCGAGGGTGCTGGAGATGGATTCGCTTGGCGTAGAGTCTGGCCTACTTCGCTTTCATCCGTTCAAAGGCTTCCTCTGAGCACAACTGCTCACATAGCTCATCAGCTGAGAGGTGGAGAGGAGTCTTGATCAAAAGATCATTGATTGTTTTTATTCTGGCCTCACATTGCGGACAGAACAAGAACTTTTTTGGAGGAGTCAGCTTTGATGTGATTGCCCAACGAGCAACCCGACAGATGAAAGATTTAGCAGAGAACTGCCCACCGAGCTTTTGGAGCTTGTTGAGGTTCTAGATGATTGCCGTGCGCCTGCAAGAAATCTTAGCATCCAGAGACGAAGAGAAGGTCAATGCCCATGCGTAAGCTGATTGGAACTGCTGGGGCAGCATGTTCATCTCATAGATGGCTGGGCCTTCTGGGAGAGACCACATCCTGTTGATCTTGCCGATGACGAGCCAGTGCAGAGGAGCGAATCGTCGAGCCAAAAATTGCCTCCGTTGCTCATCAACTCCAACATCTTAGTCGAAGTCTAGTTTGGGATCCTTCTTGATGTGTTTGGTCTTAGGCTGGGGTTTGATTTCTTCTTCTTCTTCTTCTTCTTCTTCTTCTTCTTCTTCTTCTTCTTCTTCTTCTTCAA
>CAZIIR010000086.1:0-1730 GCA_964539475.1 uncultured Candidatus Saccharibacteria bacterium | reverse complement strand
TAATGGCTCATTTTATTATTCATGTGGGAATGAATATTGGTATTTTGCCGGTGACCGGTTTACCGGTACCGTTTTTGTCTTATGGGGGGTCTCACTTGCTGACTGTTTTTCTTGGACTAGGGATTTTGATGGGTATGCGTCGCTACGCCAACCCTTTCCACCGCGATGATATGCACAACGAATTTATTGGGCCGCGATAAAATTTATGCAAGATTTTTTATCTCTCATTTACCAATTTTTAGACAAAGTTGTTTCCAAGGAAAATTGGTATAAAAATATAAAAGACGAACTTAAGGCAGTCGTTCTTTATGGGTCGGTGGCCAAGGGTACCAATCGACCAGATTCTGATATAGATCTTTTGTTTATTTTACCTTTGGCGGTGGAAGAAAAATATACCACAGGTGAATATTTTTTTAATTATCGCGGTCAGGAGTTTAATATAGTAATGAGGTCAATTGAAAAGTTGCGCGATTTAGCGGTGGGGGAACGAGATAAATTTCAGGCCGAAATATTTAGAGACAGTAAAATTGTTTGGCAAAAAGATGAGGAGGTTAAAGATTTGATAGCAAAAATACAAAAGCAGTAATTTTAGTAAAGAGAAATAGTCTGACTAATCATTTGGTCAAAAGAGAAATTGGCAGTCACATAGTCATGGAGTTTGGCGCCCAGTGCTTGGCGGATTTCTTCATTAGAAGCCAAGCCATCAAGATACTCGGCTAGCTTAGTTACATCACCTGCTGGAAATAGGAGGTTACCAGTTTCAGCTAAAATATCTCGAATACCGGGGATGTCGGAGCCAATAGCTGGTAAGTGGGCGAGCCCTGCCTCAAGTAGAGTGTAAGGGTGACCTTCTTTAACCGAAGGTAAAACAAAAAAGTCCAAAGCGGGTAAATAGGCAGCCGCCTTTGGCACAAAACCGGCCAAAAAAACTCTAGTTGTTAGACCGAGGTCAGTAATCATTTTTTCTAGTTCGGATTTTTGTTCGCCTGCGCCAATAATAATGTATTTAAAGTTATTTTTAGCTAGGCCAATGGCCTTGATTAAAGTCGGTAAATTTTTATTAGGGTGCAGTTCGGCAATCGTGCCACCAATAATATCAGTCGGATCAAGTTTAACTCGGTAAATCTGAGCTAAACTCGATCGCGCTTGGTCTTTGGTTTGGCCGGGTTGGTTTTTTAGTCCATTGTAAATCAAATGCATTTTATTTTTTTGACCCCACATTTTCTGACCTTGTTCTAGGTTGTGTTGACTAATGACAATAACTTGGTGGGTCAAGAAACAAGTCAACCAAGAAAAAAAGTAGCGGACATTTTTGGTTAGCCGGTTTTTAGACTCATTGAACGGCCAGCCGTGGACGGTGTAAATAATTTTTTTGATACCCAACAGGCGTCCCCAGAAGGAGCCAATACCAGCCGCTTTGGAGCTGTTGAGGTGGAGAATCTCGGGTTTTTCTTGGTGTAATATTTTTAGTATATCTATAAAACCAAATATTTCTGATAACCAAAAAATATCCCGCGTTAAATGTGGCAGAAAAATAGTTCGGATTTTGGCGTCAGCCAGCATTTGGGCAAATATGCCTGCCCCAGCCCCTTTTTCACCTGTACCGCCGAGGGCGACTACTACCTCAAACCGGTCGGTCGGCAGTGTTGTGGCCAAGTCATAGACATACTTTTGTGCCCCCCCGAAGTTGGACTTGGTGATAAGATATAAAATTTTCTTTTTTGGAGCCA
>CAZIIR010000085.1:0-1731 GCA_964539475.1 uncultured Candidatus Saccharibacteria bacterium | reverse complement strand
GTTCGGAGTGTATACATGATGGTAGCTAGGGGTTATTTGTCTATATTTTAGCACGTTGACAAATGACAAGGAAAATTGTAAATTAAGTGTTCGCTATCGATTGCGATAGTGAGTTACGCAACATTACCGATAGAAACGAAAAAAGCGGAGGAAAGATTTAACATATGGCCAAATTTGCCATTCCCAACAATGATAAGCAGCTTTTTGACATATTAAAAGCTGACGGTGTTTTGGTTGATATTGATCCCACAAAGTTTGAAGGTGAAACAGGCGCTGCTCTAATTTTTTGCGGCGACTGTGATCAGTCAAGCGATGTTTGGAATCATTTTCAAGATATGATGACTGCGGCAGGAAAGCCTAGCCGGCTATTCCCTGTATCGCGCGCTGGGGGAGCTATTTGGGTCCCTAATTCAACACTACTCGAAAGAGTGGAGTTACCGAGAGACAAAGACATCTTTTTTGATCTCGACGTGGCTTTCCAAAAGAAAGACATATCAATGATATTCACGACTGTCCATGCTCCTTGTGGTGCAGCCGGTGATTTCGAACTTTCATATTTCGATCAGATCGACTTGGTGGTTCAAGGCTACCATCGCCTGCGCCGGAAGTATAAAGGTCAGGTCATCCCATATATTCATACATGTTACTCCGCAAACAAGCGTCGGACGACTGTGGTGAAAGTTAAAACGTGGGATCGCAAAAAGGAAGTCTATCGCCAATTCGATTACAGCCCTGAAAAGCTTTTTAAAACAGCCTCTTTGTAAGGGTATTCAGATAACATTATAGGTTCGTGCATATTTAATGCCCGAACCTATTTTTAAATTGACCAAACGCTAAAAATTTTCTAGAATCCTAAAGTACTCATAAAACAAATTTAAAATACTTATATGAACAAGGAAGAAGTGAAAGTTTTTATCGAATCTAATAAACGACAGATTACAGATGTAAATAATTTTTCAAGGTGCGTAGATGGTCGCTATGAAGATATCCAAAATATGCCTTTAGGAGCAAAACCCGGGGGGGACGTTGGGGATGTGATGGCAGCGTTTGGTGCGTTGAATCTACTGCGCAAAGAACTTGAACCACAATTGGTGATTGATGCAGCGCTTAAGTTGGTTGGGGGTGAAAAGAATTTTAATTTTCATACAGATACGCATGCTGATCCATCAGATGTTGGATTAGGATGTGGTCATTTTAAACAAGCAAAGTTAGATCCAATTGCTTATGGTGTAACCCAAGAACAAATGGATTATTTAGCCAACGCACTTCCTGGGCTTTTGAAGCAGGGGGCGCAGCAGGAAGTACTGCGGGGAGATCACGCCGAACAGGCAGTTGTAGTAGTGGACTCAAAAGACTATGGCCTACTACCTTTGCTACGTGATGGCGAAGATTTAAAAGAAACTTTCGTTTATCAAAAAACTTTGCATTTAAAACAGTTGGATAGTCTGGCTAATTTATTGCAAGAGACTTTGGCGTCTAAAGGTGAGGTTGTCGAATCAACAGATATTCGTAAGGCTCTTGAAGAAGCTTTTGGTAGGCAGTTAACAGAAACCTTAAAACGTCTAGCAGAAGGGCTACCTCTATATGTTGCAAAGATTGGTGCTGATGGTCAGATTGATATATCAGAATGATTTACTTAAATAAAAAACCGCCATTCGGCGGTTTTTTAGTGTCAGTTATAAAACCTTAAAGTCTGAGAACTGAGTGCCTAGTAAATAGTAAACTTTACCG
>CAZIIR010000084.1:0-1759 GCA_964539475.1 uncultured Candidatus Saccharibacteria bacterium | reverse complement strand
GCATTGCGCCAGCCCTCGTAATTCCAATCGCCAATGACGTTTGCGTCATAACCTCTGCCGCTGTCCAAATGTCAGGGTCGATTGCATATGCGCAGCCGTAAGCTTCTCGCCCTCTTTTTCTGCCTCATAACCTTCCCGGCAATAGCCGGGTATATGACGTTGCTCGGTGCTGGTGTTGGCAATATTTCGCCAACCGTCAGCTGGGTCGCTGGCACCGACCCATTTCCGGATACATCCCTAACCTACTCAGGCCCGTCGCTTTCGACCATGTTCGACAGCACGGGGAAGCTGACGTACAAGCCGAACAATCTGCTGACCTACGCGGCAGACCTGACCAATGCGGCATGGACGAAATCATCAGCAACAATTACGGCTGGCGTGAGCGATCCAGTAGGCGGCACGACAGCTTTCACGTACACCGCCACAGCAAATGGCAGCATAGCACAAAGCTCGGCTGGCATTTCGCTGTCTGGTCAGCGCAAGTTCATCAATTCGACATGGCTGCGCAGACGCACGGGCACCGGGCTTGTCCGCCTCTACAATGCGAACGCCACTCCTACTTCCGTCACTCTCACAAGTTCTTGGCAACAGTTCTTCACGGTTAACGCCGGGAATGCTAATAACAACGCCTATTTCCAGATCGACGTGACGGCGCCTGGTGATGCCATCGACGTTTATGCCCCTGTAATGGCCGCCGTCACCTACGAAACCACGCCCCGCACAGCCGATCAGGTCATCACCACGGCCTCTGCCTATTACGGCCCGAGGATTGACTACGACCCCAACACGCTGGCGGTTAAGGGCCTGCTGATCGAGGAAGCAAGGACGAACATCGTCCTGCAAAACCGCGATCTTACAAATGCTGCATGGACCAAAGGCGCTACAGCTACCGTTGCAAAGGATCAAATTGGAATTGATGGCGTCACCAATAGCGCCTCGTCCTTCACTGGTGGAGCAGTTTCCGCAACGAACACCGTTCTCCAATCTATCACACTTGCTTCGTCCACTCGCGCGCAAAGCGCATGGGTGAAGCGTCTCGTAGGCAGTGGCGTTGTCAACATGACAACCGACGGCGGCGCGACGTGGAATGCGATTACGCTGACCGGCTCATACACGCTGGTTCAGTTCTCACAAGCCGCTGTCACCAATCCGAGTGTCGGTTTTCAGATCACGACACTGAACGACAAAATCGCCGTTGATGTTGTTCAGAACGAGCCTGAAACATTTGCTACATCGTCCATAATTACAGCCGCAGCCTCCGTCACCCGCGCCGCTGATGTTATGCAGTTCACCGGGCCTGCGCTGACGGCGTTGCAGGGGAGTGCGGGTAGCGCGATTGTTGAACTAACTTCAGAAGGCATTGTCTCAGCCATTAACCAGCGCATCATCGCTGGCGGTCAGAACTTGCTTTACAATCAGGGCGGGACGAATGTCGCAACTACGTCCAATGGTACGAATACTTTGGTCACAGCGAATGCGTTGACATGGAGTAATTATAATCGTTCAGCGGTAACATGGAGTGCAAGCGGGCGCTCCATCGTCTCTAATGGAAGCACGGTCGCCACAGACGCCTTTCTCATCAACAATTCTGGAACTAGCTATCTAGGATCGTTGACTGGCTCATCAGCCTTTATGGGCGGCTGGTACAAGTCTTTCGCCATCTACAACCAGCGTCTTCCTGACGCCACGCTGCAAGCCAAGAGTGTGGTGGGGGCGAGCTACGCCGCCAACGACAACGGCATCCGCTACGCCTTCGCCG
>CAZIIR010000083.1:0-1789 GCA_964539475.1 uncultured Candidatus Saccharibacteria bacterium | reverse complement strand
CTGTATACCGGTATTACTACCGATGTACCCAGACGGCTAGCCGAACACCAAGCAGGCAAGGGTGCTCGCTACACCAGCGCCAAAAAGGCCGGCAAAATCTTGTATACCGAAAAACAGCCAACTCGCTCCTCTGCCCTAAAACGTGAAGCGGAAATAAAAAGCTGGCCCCGCGTCAAGAAATTGGACTTAATAAAACTTAAGAAACTAACCCCGAAAAAACAGGGCTAAATATTATTTAAATCTACCGCCTCACCTACTTTCAAATTGTGCCGAGCCATAAACCCCGCATTAACTTCTAAAACATAGTCGACCGGCTCGGGTGACGAATAGTAAACCGGGTTGTCGCTATCAAACTTATTGCTGACATTGGCTTCGATACCCACCACCTTGCCACCGGTAATCCAAACAATATCGATAGGAAAATGCATATCGGGCATCCAAAACTGTTGGGTGTCTTTGGTCGGGAAAACAAACAGCATTCCCTCGTCGGCCGGTAGCGATTCTCGCCCCGACAAGCCCTGTTTTCGCCCCTCTGGTGTGTCCCTAATTTCAACCGGAATAGACACCGGGCCCACCACAATATTTTCTTTTCCTGATTCTAATTTATTTAAAGTAAACCAACCACAAAACAACACCAGCAAAACAAATAGTAGAAATAGAAATTTATTTCGCATTCTTTATCTTGTCAGTAATACTCACGACCGCTAGTTCAAGCGGAATTTGCGGCAAAGAAGTGGTGCCAATCTGGTCATGGCTTTCGAGTAGCTCTTTTAAAACACCAGAAATTTTGGCCGAGTTGGCGTGACCAGCCAAAGTAGTGAGAAAACCCAAGCGTTCTTGGTCGGCCACTTGCTCGATATCTTTTTTCATCTCTGGTGCGTACTTTATGAGCATAGCAAGCCGTAACTCGTCCAAGGTGCGGCGACTAAAGGTTTTAATATCGCGGTTTAAAGTGGCAATGTTTTCCAAAATAGTTAGCGCCTCGTCGGCCCGCCCATCGAGCAAAGACAAAAGAAAGCTTTGGATTTGAGCAAGCTCGGGCACACCGGTAATATTTTCCACCATTTCTGCAGTAATTTCTTCACCACTAGCCCCCGACAAAACTTTTTGCAAAGTACCAAGTGTGTCGCGGAAAGAGCCATCGCCCAGAAAAGCCACTAGCCGAGCGCCACCGGTGTCTATTTTGGACCCTTCTTTTTTCGCTACTTTTTTTACCACCTCGGCTAGCACTTCGGCACTGGGCCGGTGAAAGGTGTGCATCTGACAGCGAGAAATAATTGTGTCTGGCACTTTGTGCAATTCGGTCGTGGCTAAAATAAATACCACATGAGCTGGTGGCTCTTCTAGAGTTTTTAGCAAAGCATTGAAAGCGGCTTTCGAAAGCATATGCACCTCGTCGATAAGGTACACCTTGATTGGCGACTCAAAAGGCAAAGTGCGCACACCATCGCGCAACTCGCGGACATCGTCGACCCCAGTATTAGAAGCGGCGTCGATTTCGTACAAATCTTTGTCGGTACAACCAAGAGCGCGGGCAAAAATACGCGCGACTGAAGTTTTGCCAGTACCCCGACTGCCGTAAAAAAGATAAGCATGGCCAAACTGGCCACTTTTAGCTTGGGTTTCCAGGGCCGAGACAATATGTTCCTGCCCGGCGACCTCGGCAAAAGTGTGCGGGCGGTATTTACGATAGAGAACTTCGTGAGACATATTTGGTCAGCTGATTATAGCAGTTTTTCGGTCTGTAAAAAAACTTGCACCACTTCCTCTACTTCGTCACTGTTTTCGG
>CAZIIR010000082.1:0-1794 GCA_964539475.1 uncultured Candidatus Saccharibacteria bacterium | reverse complement strand
AATTGGAGTAGTCTGTCTCAGGCGACCGGTACTGTATATGCTACGCTCACTTTACCGCGTTCTTTCCAACCGGGGACCAATTTTTCGGAAGCCACGGTTTCGTTTGCTGGTAGTACCAATGCGACCACTACTTGTACCGACTTGCCTAATGATATGCAAATAAAGTCTGAGGTAGTCCAGATTGGTGGCCAAGAATTTATAAAAGTAGAAGTGGCCGATGCTGGGGCTGGTAATTTTTATCAAACCACTGTTTACCGCCGACTGGTTTCTGATACCTGTTTATCTATAGAGTCGACTATTCACTCGACCAATATTGGTGTCTATGACCCTGGTACCGTCAAAGAGTTTGACCAAACAAAAACCGCCGCTTTGTTGTGGACCGTGGTTAATAGTCTAAAATTTAATTAGAGCTTCGAAATTTCTTTCAAATCTTTATCGGGCAAGTAGAGTAGAAGCATACCCAAAATGACGCCGAGTAAGCCGGAGAGGAGGTGGTTACCGGAAAGAAAAATGAAATCTAGTCCGTCTAAGATATACCACACGCCGCGCCACACTAGTACTAAACCCAAGACCACGAAAAAATTACGGGCAAAATAACTAACAAGAGCTGAAGCTTTAGTATCCTTCATATATGAAATATATTCTACCACAAACTAAAACCAGTGTTTACTGCAAGCTGTGTATTTGTGTTAACATCTAATTATGAACAAAATATTTCTTATCATTTTTTTACTCATTATTATTGTTATGGCCGGGTATTTCGCGCGCCCATTGTGGGTTGGTGAAAACAAAGGTACTGACCTAGAAGAAGTTGCTACCACTACCACTGTTTCCATGAGTCCCGTCGGACTTCAACTGATGGGTACTGAGTTTGTTGTGCCTGGTGTCGGAGTGAAAGTTCGGCTGACGGCAGACATTGTTGATTATGAAGAAGGGGAAAATGTTGGTAGTGTTATTTACTTACCCAAAGACGCAGTAACAGTAGTGGAAGGAGGTAAAACTTTTGTTGCTGCACCGGTCGCAGTCAACACTGGGGGTACCGGTACTTTTGTTTACTTAGTATTATTTGAAAAAACAGGTACTACTTTCCGTCAAGTCGATGACGAGTCGATTGGTGACCGAATCAAGATTGAAAAAGTAGAAACAGAAGATGGCGAGATAGCGGTGACAATTTATGACCGTCGGCCCGATGAAGCCTTTTCGGCTTTACCGACGGTAAAAAAAGTTCTCGTTTTTACTATTAGTGGTGGCCAGTTACAAGTCGAGACGGAAAATGAAAACTGATTTAGATTCGATATTTGGTTTTATGGCATTGGTTCATCGGTTTCAGGCGGTTGAGCGCACCTGCTTTGTGCCTAAGTTAGAGCGAAAAGAAAACGATGCTGAGCATAGTTATGCTCTGGCAATGCTGGCTTGGTATTTGGTGGAGGCAAACAGTTTGCCGTTAGATAAAAACAAGGTAGTAAAATATGCCCTCATTCACGATTGGGCCGAAATATACGCTGGTGACGTGGCTTTTTATGCTAGTGTTGAAGCAAAGGCGAACAAAAAAAATAAAGAGGCAGAGTCTTTAGCTAAATTAAAAACAGAACTAGAAGATTGGCCCGAGTTTTCTCAGTTTATAGATGGTTATGAAAAACGCGCCGATGAAGAAAGTTGTTTTGTTTATGCCTTAGACAAGCTTTTACCAATGATAAACAACTATCTCGATAGTGGTCGGACTTGGAAAAAAGACCATTTAACTCTAGATGAAGTTATAAGTTATAAACAAGACAAAGTAGCGCTTTCGCCCCA
>CAZIIR010000081.1:0-1797 GCA_964539475.1 uncultured Candidatus Saccharibacteria bacterium | reverse complement strand
TTGTTTGCTCTTTTCTCCACCCTCACGGCGACCGAGGCGCACCCATATCCGCGTTTGGTGGTAGCTCTAACCTCCGCGAACACACACAACCGTCCCGCATAGCCCGCTCGCATTCGCTCGCGTTGGCTGCTTCGGCGTTGTGTGTGTTCGCTTAGTGGCTTCGAGGAGGTATAGTGGTAACTCAAAGAGTATGGATTGTGCGTGGCACAAACAAATCTGTATGTGCTTGCCCCGCCCACCCAGTGCGCGCACGACAATCCCCGCCGTTTTGAAGAAAAATTATAAAACGGCTGGGATTGCTCCCTCGATACCAATAGAGATGAGCACTTTCTTATTTTCTGTCATCATCAAAAAACTCGTAATAAGATAATACGCTTATAGCTCCCATAACAAACCAAAAGAAAAATTCCTCAAATGGAAATCTATAACCAAAAAGCTCAACCCATCCGATAAAATAACCGTTATCATAAAATACCCAGTTATTGAGATGTAGCCCTGTTAGTTCAAATAAAAGTGCTAATACAAAAAAGTATGAAGCGGTTTTAATATATTTTGATAATAGGCGAGGGAAAAAAGACAAAAAGGATACGGCTGGTAAGAAAATAAAAAATAACCCAAGGTAAAAATAGGAGTAGCCAATTTTCAAAAATTCTGGTTGTGCAAATAGAATTGTGGTGAAAACAAGTGCAAGTATAATCCATGGCCACAACAAATATTTCATTCTTTTGTCTATTAGCTCATGTTTTCCTTTATCTAGAAAATGTTCGTAAAAAATAAGTACACTGTAAGAGGCCAGAAATAACCAGATAAAATCTTCAATTGGAATCACACCAAATAATCGAAATGGAAATACTGTATGAGGGACAAACCATGCTCCACTAATCGTGGCAATATAATCTGCGAAAAAAGTTAGAGGAATTGCCCATACGAAAGAAAAAAGTGCAGTTTTTGCTACCCGGTGCTTTGTTCGGAATGAAAGCCAGATCGAAGGTAGCCCAAAAAACAGCAAGGTCGTTGATAAAAAGTTTGCTTTTAGTGCTAGTGATAGTGCAACAGAGGCAATCGGAAATAAAATAAGTAGAAAAATATCTAACTTCTTTAAAAACTTTTGATTACTATTTTTCATATTATTATTTTAACAATTCATCCACTGAAACACCTAGTGCTTTCGCTATTCTCTCAATCGTTGAAAGTGTCGGATTTTGTTTCCCTGATTCAATAGTGCTGATATATGCGCGGTCAACACCGAGCTCTCTGCAAATATCGCCTTGTGACATATGCTTTCGTGCTCGTATTTTCTTCATGTTTAACGCAAGTTTTTTTGCTGAATCGGACATAGTGGTACTTAAAGTATAAACAATGTTGTGTCTTGACTCAATGGTGTGATAAAATACAATATTGCTATGACTACGGCGAAGCAAAACCAAAAATTTCCTTTCCATTTCTTTTTCCGCTTCGCGGCGGAGGGGTGGGGGGAGGAGACGCGAGAAAAATGCAAGGAAATTTTTTGGTTTTTGCACACGCGAGTCCGCGAGCGTGTCCGAGGCGCATTTAGTCTGAATCAGGATTTAACTCAAAATACATTCGAACTTTGTCCAATACACACCGCAAATTTTCGAAAAGGGTTTCTGAACCAAAAATATGGTCGGCGCGAAGCGCCGACCCAAATGTATTCCCCCCAAAAAATCCTGAATCTGAAAGGGTTCGCCACGCTCCGCGTGGCTCCTCGTTTGCCAATACAATTATGAATAATCAAACCAAAAAGTTTTTCATATATACTCGCAAGTCTACGGACGA
>CAZIIR010000080.1:0-1845 GCA_964539475.1 uncultured Candidatus Saccharibacteria bacterium | reverse complement strand
ATATAAATGGTTTAGTTATTGCCCCCGGTCAAACATTTTCCTTTTGGAAATTTGTTGGACGACCATCAAAAAAGAAGGGTTTCAAAAATGGCTTAGTGCTTTCTGACGGCAAACTAAAACAAGACATTGGCGGGGGTCTGTGCCAGCTTTCCAACCTCCTAGCCTATATGTTTGCCTGTACCGAGTGTGACTTTGTCGAAAGAAAACACCACTCACGCGATGTTTTTCCCGACAGTGGCCGCACTGTCCCCTTTGCCTCTGGCGCCACTGTCTTCTTCAACCTTATCGACTTGAAAGTGAAAAACAATTATAGTTTTCCGCTAAAAATTAATCTTCGGACTACCGCCACCCAACTACGAGGTAGCCTAAGCGCCCCCGTGTCACTTCCTTATGTAGTCAAGCTAGAAGAAAAGCAGTCGACCTTTATCAAGTCTGCCACTACCGGCCTAGTGTATCGTTGCAACGAACTCTACCGTGTGTTCTACACGAAAATAACCAAAGAAAAAATCAAAGAAATATTGTTATGGAAAAATACCGCTCGAGTAATGTACGAAGAAGAGGTCATAAAATATCCCATAAAAACTCTCTCTGTATAAAAACAAATAATGAATTATAATTAACAAAAATGAAAAAGATTCTACTAATCATTGTCGTCATTATATTAAGTTTGGGGCTATGGAAAATCTGGTCATCTCAAACCCAAACTATCACCGTTTTTTTCCTCGACACTAACAACTTCAATATTGGCCGTGAACCCTATGAAAAAGCCGTGACCCGCGGAGTAACTGCCAGCAACCCAATGAACGCCGTGTTACAAGAATTAATGAACGGCCCAACTATCGCGGAAAAAGAAGCTGGTCTTGAGGTGGTCAAAAGCGAAGCCACCGACCTCCGCCTAGACTTTGTCCCAGAAACTGGCACCGCCAATGTTTACCTAATTGGTGGTTGTAGCTCACATGGCTCCACCTACAGCATTGCCAACTTGATAGACAAAAACCTACGCCAATTTTCTGAAGTAAAATATGTTCGGATTTATGACCCAGCTGGAGAAACCTTGGGTTCTGAAGATATTCAGGCCGATTCCCTGCCTGAGTGCCTCCAGCCGTAAAAAATCGAAACCCCGTCGGCCACTCACTGCGTGGCCGACGGGGTTGTCCTGGTTACAAAAAAGGAATGGCGTCAAAACCCGCCTGGAGGTCAGGCCAGGCCGCTTCGAACACCTCGACCAATTGCGGAGTAACGCTCGAAAATATCTCGAGCTGTCTCTCCGGCGGAATATCCTTCCAGACTTCCAATGGGTCTATCGGACTAGAAGTCTCGATATCGGCTCGCTGAAAAAGACCGGTGATGTTCTCGATACTGGGTGACCCGATCCCTTCCGGACCAATGCCTTCCACCCCGATCATCAACACTCCGAAATTGGTAGGTAAAAGGATTAAAACCTCTCCCACCAGGTCGCCATCGGAGCAGATAAAGACCTCGTTTTTTACGATCACTGAACAAACCCTCCTTTAATGTTTAAAATTTGTACCTAGTACTATCTCTCACCCTACCATACCTTGAAAATCCCACAATGAGCTCAATACGCTATAATCTACTTATGTCCCCAACCGACCTTATCTCCGCCCACTTTCGCCTAAAGCCCGACCAGGTGACGGCACTCACCCGGTTGAAACTGACCACTTTGCAGGATTTAGTGCTATATATCCCCGCCCGCTACGCCTTTCAGGGGGAAATAAAAAATATTGCCGACATCGTCGTCGGAGAAAATACGGCGATTATTGTCCGGGTCGTGAAAGCGGAAACCAAAAAAGCTTACCACCAAAAAATCCCGATGGCGGAAGC
>CAZIIR010000079.1:0-1851 GCA_964539475.1 uncultured Candidatus Saccharibacteria bacterium | reverse complement strand
GACTCGAAACGGGAGATGGTAGTTTCAGTAAGAGCGAAGAAGAGTTTTGGCGCACTAACCCGGAAGATCCGGATACCGCTGACAATGGTAACAAAGACGAGGCCAATGTGACAGGACTAGGTCAGGCCAACTTTACCTGGAATTATATAACGGGTGACAAAGTGGGAGTTGTGGTCGAGGGTACTTCGATGATTGCCACGAAGTACGATGATGCTTCGGCCATGGTTATGTGGGCCTTTTCGAAAAATGATTGTCCCATATCGCTTGCCAATGGTACTGGTGCTATCACGAAGAAAATCAAGGGCTATGATGTCGATATCCCTACCGTTCAAATTGATCTCAACAAATGTATCGAGCGAAACCTTGTTGATCCGACCGAGGGTGGCCAGGCAACGAATTTGGAAGTATCAGTTTCAGCTACTCCCGAAAGTCCGATCAATGATGAATCAACGGACGCTACGGGTGATATGCTGACGGCACAAGCGAGCCTCTCTAATGCTTCTAATAACTTGAGCAATATCCTCTTTGATTGGGAGGTAGAAATCAGTAGCACCCCACGCTTTCCAGGTACCAATATCACCAAGGATCTACAAAAGTATGAACTCTTGGGGAATAACAAGGGAACAGCACTTGATACACTTCGCCTCAAGCTCGATATGCAGAAAAGTGGTGCACAAACCTATGGTGGGCAACCACTCTCATCATATCTCACTGGTGGAGTAGGGTATCTCCGGTTGACTGCCAAAGCCTCAGAGAGCTTTAAGAGCGGAACTGTTCGCAAGGGCAAGAGCGATATCGTGGTCAAATTTACTTCATCGGGCAAAAAGATTTCAGTCTACAAGGTCATTGGATTACCGGGTTCCGATGCGAGTACCACACGAGTGAAACTCGATGAGAGTACGAAGATTTGTGAGGGAAACCCAGCTGATCCGAACAATAAAGATAACCTGGATCGGAGCACTTGCCGGGTAATAACGAATGAAATTATAGGGCTCAAAGTAGATCCGACGGGACTCAGCAATTTCAACTGGACTATAAACGGTGCCACCCTCAATTGTTCATCTTCTACCGTCTCTAACGACTGTAGCGCTGGTGAGCAGAATCACGTGAACTTTTTTCCGGTGACGGGCAAGGTGGGCGACACGTACACAGTCACGGTGTCAGCAACTGACTTGTCCTCAACAGCCAAGACAGATCAGGTAGTGACGCTGACACGTACCTTTCATGTCGTTGATCCGGAGCTTACTATCAAGTCACTCAATACGAGTGCTTGGCAGAAACTCCTTGGTCAGTATCAGGATATCAGTGGTCAGAGTTGCTCAGGGGGAATCTGCCCAGAGTATAGCGATACTGTCTTTGAGGGATTCGCTGGCGAGTCACTGGCCTTTACTGGCGAGTTCATGCCCAACTTTTTGGCGAGTCGGGCTACCCGTCAGTGGACTGTTGATGGTGCTTATATAGCAGAATCTGGCAACGGAATCGCCTTCTCAGCTCTCAAAACCGCTCCTGATGTGTACAATATTGGTCTTTCGGCGTCCGTGGTCCAGCCAGTAGAAATCAGGCGAGCCCTAAGTGACATCTGGGGTGTTTCGCAGTTGGATTCACCAGAAATTCACTTTGCTACTTCTGCTCAGGTAGAGCTCCGTGAACCAGGATTTGCCCAGGGGACGCTCCAGGGGTCCAAGAAGTACTTGGCTGCGATTGCATCATATATCCCTGCCTCAGTCATGTTTACCTTCCGCATTGCACTTTCTATCATGCTGATACTTTTTACAGCACATGTGCTCTTTGTCCTTCTCCCAGACCACTCGAGAGTGGTACGGACTCCTCACGATAGATAGTGCAAAGTAC
>CAZIIR010000078.1:0-1893 GCA_964539475.1 uncultured Candidatus Saccharibacteria bacterium | reverse complement strand
ACGGTGTTTGGGCCGCTGGCGACTGTACCGACGCCCTATACCACCAAAACAATATCGCCGCCGGCGACGCCGTGAAAGCCGTCGAGGATGTGTATCGGTGGTTGCATTTGAAGTAGATTTATATAATTTAAAATATGGATAGAAACTTTAACTCAATACCAATAGAAACAAAAAAAGAGGAGCACCCCCCAGTTAATCTAGATAAAGTTATTATAGAGGCTCTGCGCCCAAGGAAAAACTGGGCATATAAACAAGCCTCGTCGGAAAATACTGATCCCCTCGATATAACACCAGAAAAAATTGACATCGGCCAGTCAGAACTTAGAGAATTAACAAAGGCTAAATATCATGAGGACTTGCGAGAAAATCCAGGACAAATAATCCGCGGACTGGCCCTAATGGCAGATGTATACTCTACAGGTAAAAATACACTCAGCAACCACGATGGTATACTTGAAAATTTTGATGAAAATATTAAACAAGAATTAGAAATTAGCCATAAAAATGCCAAGGTTTTATTTTTGGAAGCCGGTAAAATACTATTTCCAGAGTTGGGTAAAAATAACGATAGTAAAAATTTGGCAGTGGCCATAAAAGATATTAGTGAACAACTTAAAAGTTTTTCGACAATCCACATAAAACATATCGCCCACCTCTTAGACTGGGCTCAAGAAAATAATTTACCAGAAGAAAATATAGCCAGAGAACTTAGGCAATCTATGGAAGTTATAGCTGGGGAGTTGTACCACAAAACATTGCAAGATGAAAATAGTGAAAAAATACTACAACAAGAGGGGGTAGCGACTATAAAAATTATATACCGTCTGGATTTATTGATAAATAATATTGAGAATCGACAAAAAAATGAAGAAGGGGGTCTTTATAATAAAGAAGATATTGAACACAAAAAGACAGAGGCGGCTCAAATGAAATTTATTAACCCTAGAATACCGCCAGAAGCCAGACCAGAACTTAGCTATCAAGATCGCCAAAAAGCCTTTGATGAAATTGTTTTGGCAAAAACAGTTGAAGAGGTAGGAAAAATCCTTACCCCGGAACACAAGAAGGCTGTTTTACAACAAATCCTACTAGACCTCGATGACAGGATACGTTCCGCCAAAAAGGAACGTTTAAGCGGAGAAGGGAACGAAGTATATGGTTGCCACACCTTGGTTCTAACCAGTGGTTGGACTATCAGTCAAGTCTGCCAGCGTATAATAGCGGCCCGTGACCACAAAGTAGCAAGCAATGAACAGATTCAAAAAATGAACCCTGCCGACTTTCTACTTAAATATCTAGACTACAATCTTAAAGAAGACAAGATTAGATACAAGGACTTACTCGAATACACCAACATATTTGACTAACCCCGCTGGCGACGCCGTGAAAGCTGTTGAAGACGTCTATCGGTGGTTGCATTTGAAGTAAAACATAAAAATCAAACCCGCCGGCGTCGCCGGCGGGTTTGATTTTTAAAATATTCTAGTGGACAGTAGAGGATTCGGTCCTTACAGGACCAGTACCCCAATTGGATATTTTGTTTCGTCTTTCTCATAAAATATCTCAATCGGGCTTCGAATCCTGTACCGCGCGCACAAACGCAAAAGACGACAATGCTTCTCATTGCCGTCTTTCGTATTGTGGGCGGTAGAGGATTCGAATCTTACAGATTCTGTACAGGCTTCACATCTCACTTCGCCAAAGCACCAATGACTATCTGGTGCTCGGCTCGTTCCGATATGTTCACCCTTTTCGAATCCTGTACGCAAGCAAAGCAGTTTGCTTGCTATTGCCCACGTAAACAACAAAAGCGCCCGGGGGCGCAAATGTTGTAACACGTGGGCGGTAGAGGATTCGAACCTCTGACATCAACAACGTCAATGTTGCGCTCTA
>CAZIIR010000077.1:0-1914 GCA_964539475.1 uncultured Candidatus Saccharibacteria bacterium | reverse complement strand
TCATCACTTTCACAAACTTGCCGTCACGAGCGAGGACATCGGCATCAGTCATCGGGAGATCAGTGTAGTCATCATTACCATCATTGTCAGCATCGACGGCTGGTGGGAGGATCTCGGCTGTTCCGATTGTCGGTGCGAGTGGATCCACTACCTCGATCACGAGGCCCTCGCTCTCGACGATCTTGGCCTTGAGCTTGCCTGAGAGACTGACGTTTCCTTCGGTATCAGCTGAGACGAGCGACCCCATGTCAAAAGTCGTGTAGAACTCAAGGAGCGTGCTCACTTGTTCGGTGAGGGTGGTCACCTGCGACTCAAGGAGCGCCGTCTTCCCTACCTGCTCCGAGAGACCGAGATTGAGGGCACTCGTCACCGTATCGAGGGTCTCGAGATGAGCGAGGTCGTTAGCAAAATACGTGTCGTACTCTGCGAGTTTGGTATCAACCTCGGTATCCTTGGCCGTGAGACTATTGAGTGTGTTTCCGACAACCACCAACTGATCATCGACTGAAACCTGGAGTTCGGCCAAGGTGTTCACATTGGCGTTAGTCTGGAGGGTCAACTGCGCGATCTGGGTCTGCTCCGCGCCAAAGAGCTTCTCCTTCACATCATCAAAGCGAGCATAGAGACCATGGACCGCACCGTCCTCGAGGTATTCATCCACGTAAGGAATGAGGAACTCACCAGGGGCCATCCGTTCCGTCAGATACTCTGGGTAGTTACTCGAATCAAATGACAACGCGTTCTCTTGCTCGTCCTTAGCATCGCGGGTCAGCTTGTTCTGTGGTGCGGTTTCGTAGTTCGGAATCTGGAATCCGGCTGTTTGGGCGGTATAGTGCCAGGCGCCACCATAGCGGTAGTAGATACGACCGTTCGATGAGTCGACGCAGAGCGTACCATTCGCATCACGATTAAAGGTTGAATCACTACAGGCACCAGCGTTCACTTTGGTGACCAGACCATCCGCTGAAGCATCAAGCTGGACATCAGATTTCACTGCCGAAGCCGTGGTGGTGAGTCCGCCTGATCCATCACTCTCAGCATAGATGGTGAGGAAGCTTGTCCCATCTATCGATGCTGAGTAGCTCTCTACCGTTGAGCTCGGCGATGATCCTGTGACCGCCATATCCACCCAAGAGACAATACCGGCATCGGTATCAAAGTTGGTGGCACCAAGATTGAGGTTCGCAATGGTAGTGACACCATTCGCATCTATGACAAACTCATCGCCAGAGCCGAGACCATCACCTGAGTAGATCTTGAACTTATCGGAGTCAGAGTTGTCGACACCGAGAGAGAACTGGACGGCCGGGCTTGATCCAGTGCGGAATTTGACGATAGGATCGTACGTCGTATCAGGGGCAGTAATCGTCGAAACAATGTCAGCACTGCCCGAACCGTAAAGTTCAAACATACTGGTAGGCGCCGTGGTGCCAATACCGACCGCACCGGTACCATCAATAACAAACGGCGTCGTATCACCAGAGACGTCATCCACTCGGAAGGCGAGGTTGTTGGTGCCAGTCGCGTAGTGCTTGATGTAAAGAGAGGTGTTGGTGTTGCTCGTTCCAGTGTTGTCGATAGCGAGGAGGGAGCCCGTGTTTGAGGCGTTGGAGCCAGAGAGAGTGAAGTTACCAAGGTTACCGGTGAAAGCGGTAGAGGAAGAGGTGATGTTCAAGGCCTTACCGGAGGTCAGACCGTTGCCACTCACATTCAAGAGCGTGCCAGTGGTAGCAGAATCAGCCGTAATCTGGGCGACTGAACTCGTCCCAGTACCGGTAAAGACACCGATATTCGTGATACCAAAAACATTGGTTGTGGTGGCGGAAGAGTCAAGGTCAAGGAGACCATCAGGTGTAGTGTCCCCCACCCCCACATTACCTCCTGTAAAGATACCAGCGTAGTTGGTATCAGCGC
>CAZIIR010000076.1:0-1933 GCA_964539475.1 uncultured Candidatus Saccharibacteria bacterium | reverse complement strand
AAAATATAGTACAATTTAGCCATGATTTTAAGCGATTTAAAACAATTTAACTTGCCCGATGAGCCGGGGGTGTATTTTTTCAAACAGGGCAAAAAAACCTTGTATATTGGCAAGGCCACTTCGCTCCGCGACCGCGTGCGGAGCTATTTTGCGCGGGATTTGGTGGCGACGAGAGGGGAAGCGGTTGTCAAAATGGTGGCCGAATGTGACGGGTTAGAATTTAAAACTACCAATTCGGTGTTGGAAGCCCTTATTTTAGAAGCGGCGCTAATTCGTAACCTCAAGCCCAAATACAATACTCTCCAAAAAGACGATAAGAGTTATTGGTATGTAGTAGTGACTAAAGAAAAATGGCCTCTGGTCCTCTCTGTCCGCGAAAAAGACTTGGCGACCGAAATGGAGCCTGAAAAAATTAAATATCACTTTGGTCCGTTTCCTAATGCGAGCGAGCTGAAAGAGGCCCTAAAAATTATTCGCAAAATTATTCCGTGGCGCGACAAGTGTGAGCCTGAAGTCGGCAAACCCTGCTTCAATGCTCAGCTCGGGTTGTGTCCAGGGGTGTGTGCCGGGACTATTACCCATCGCAATTACTTAAAAAACATTCGCCACCTAGCACTCTTTTTTCAGGGTAAAACCAGTGTGTTGTTGAAGACCCTCAATAAAGAAATGGCGATTGAGGCCAAAAAGAAAAATTTTGAACAAGCGGCCAAGCTTCGCAATCAAATTTTTGCCCTGCAACATATCAATGATGTAGCCATGATAAAAGAAACTAGGCATACCCGCGGAGTGCGGATAGAAGGCTATGACATTGCCCACTTGGGGGGTAAAGAGACGATAGGGGTGATGACGGTTATTTTAGGTGGCACACCAGAAAAAGGGGGCTATCGCAAATTTGTTATAAAAGGCAAAGGTAGTGACACTGTGAACGATACTTTAAATTTGTCAGAAATATTAAACCGGCGATTAGGTCATACCGAATGGCCATTACCGGCTCTGTTTGTTATTGACGGGGGCAAGGCTCAGCTCAATATTGCTAAAAAGGTTTTAGAGACGGCTGGCGTACAAATACCAATAGTGGCGGTAACCAAAGATGAGCACCATCGACCAAAAGAAATAATTGGTGACAATATTTCCGCGCGCGACTATGAGACAGAAATATTACTTGCCAATGCTGAGGCCCACCGTTTTGCGATTGCTTTTCATCGCCGTCGTCTTGGTCGGGGGTATCGGCAATAGTTTTAATCTGTCGTCGATTGTTTGTCGAAGGTTTGGTACGGGGCGGGCTTGCCCTATCCGCCATAGCTTTAGCGGTGGCGTAAGCGAAAGCGGGCCTGCCTGTAGTAACTTTAGTGGCAGCGTAAGCGAAAGCGGGCCTGCCCGCCGTAGCCTTGGCGAGGGCGGGGATTACTTTAAAGACAAGGCGGTAGGATGTGTATATAATTTACTTAAATGCTCACCGAAGTTGATAGTCTGAAAGCTATCGCGTCTCGGCGTTTTATCTTCGCCCGTTGGTTTTTTCTTTTTGCAGGAATTTTGTTGGCCGGGTATCAGAGTAGTGTGGGTAGTGCTCTAAGTATTACTACTGACCCAGTTTTAGGGGCAGTAGTCGGGGTACTGTTTGGGGTGGCGATACTAAATTTGTTTTTTCTTTTCTTTTTCAATATTGCCAATCACCGCTCCTCTCATTTCTTATTCGTTATTTTAAACTCTAGTCAGTTACTAGTTGATCTGGTATTAGTTTTATTTATTTTAGCTCTTTTTCCAACAGGTAGCCCTCTTATTGGCTTGTTGCTTATTTGGCCAGTAAGTGAGGCGATACTTCTTTTCGATTCCACTTTTGCCCTAGTCGTAGCCCTGGTGGGAGGTGGTGGTCTCTTAGTTTTGGCCCGAGTGCCGGCGATGGACCTTAGTCTTTTTTCTGGTCTATTTAATC
>CAZIIR010000075.1:0-1950 GCA_964539475.1 uncultured Candidatus Saccharibacteria bacterium | reverse complement strand
GTGGGCGGTAGAGGATTCGAACCTCTGACATCAACAACGTCAATGTTGCGCTCTACCAACTGAGCTAACCGCCCTAAAATATCCCTGATTTCATCGGGATGTTCGGGTGTCCACCTCTAGCGGATTAGCCCCAAAATCCCTACACCCTACCCAGCAGAATCGGGCAAACAATTTTAATAGTTGCTTTAGCTTAAAACAACCCCTAAAATCTAACAAATTTGCACTAAATAGTCGAGAAAAAACCCAGCTAATTAAGTCGTTCCACTTCTTTCCAAATTAAACTTGAAACTTCCTGCAAAACAGACTCTAAAACTTTAAAATCTGTTCCTCTGGTCATAACACATAAAAAATAGGGGCTATCGGGGTGGTACACTATGCCACAATCGTGAAGCTCGTGTAAAATAGTTTGATTAGTATTCAAATTAGCCACCCCAAATTTGTGGGCCACTGCGACGCCTTTCGGTACTCCACCCACCAAACCTACAACAAAATTACTTTGGCTTAAAAGATTAAGGATCTTTTCTGAAGAATTACGGGAAAGGTAGGTACTATTATAGAGCGTTCTAAAAACGTGAGAATATTCAGTTGGAGTATTACCCTCCAAATCATCACTAGCTGAAGATGATAAATCTAAGTCCCCGTAAGTTTTATTTACTGTCTCTTCCCCAGCCAATTGGTAAAGAATATGATTGGCGGTATTGTCCGATTCAATAATTAAGTGAGACATTAATTTCTCGACAGTATAATATTTACCGGGCAAAATTGGATCAGCTGGTGGATAAGCTTCTTGTTTTTGCCATGAAATCGAGTCTTTATCTCCGGTCACAAAAACTGTTTTAGATAGTAAATCAGGGTTTTTTTCGGCAGCCCGCAAAAGAGATATGAGAGTAACTACTTTTAACATACTGCCCGGTGAAAATCTTTTTTCTTCGTTTACCCCAACCCACTGGCTTGAATTAAGGTCACGAAAATAAATTGTCATGTCGACAGCCCTCTTTTCAACAGTCGCCTTTTTAATATATTCTGTTGCTTCTTTTTCTAAGTGAGAATATTTTGGAAAAGCCAGCTCTTCGGGCACGCGGACAAAAAGTAAGGGGTTAATAAATTTATAGTGAGTAGATTCTTCACGAACACTACTTACTGATAAAACGTCTTTTTTATTGGGGTAAGAATACCCTGCCAAAACACCAAAAGCAAAAATAGCGATTATGCCTAAAATCTTTAATACATTTACTCTATTAATTTTCCCGTTCATCTTAAAATTTATTGTAACATGATTCCTTTTACTAAATAGTTACTTCAAATAACTGTCAAACCAAACCGCGTGGCAGGTATAGCCACCGGGGTTTTTCTGCAAGTAGTCCTGGTGGTGAAGCTCCGCCGGATAAAATTTAGTCAGTGGTTCTAAAGTCGTGACCACAGGTCCTGCCCAGCGCCCAGACTGGTTCACAATTTCAATAAATTTTTCGGCCTCCTTTTTTTCTTCATCACTGCCATAAAAAATCTCCGAGCGGTAAGAAGTGCCTGCGTCATTGCCCTGTTGATTTAAAGTCGTTGGGTTGTGCACCCGAAAAAAGAAATCTAGTAAATTTTTATACGAAGTTTTGTTTGGGTCATATTCTATCTCCACCGCTTCAGCGTGACCAGTGTGATTTTGGTAGGTCGGATTAGCCACACTACCGCCAGTGTAGCCAACTTCTGTATTTACGACGCCGGGTTCTTTTCGAATCAATTCCTCTAAGCCCCAAAAGCAACCGCCAGCTAAAATTATTTTTTTATTATTCATATTTTTTACCTGTTTCCTTATTCTCCTATTCGCGCGAATTAGAGATATGTTTTTTATAGTTATAGTTAGTCAGTGATGTCTTCAGTCGAACCGGGGACAAATTTGAGCGAGATTGAGTTTACACAGTGCCGAATATTTTTCGGTGTCATATTTTCACCCATAAA
>CAZIIR010000074.1:0-1985 GCA_964539475.1 uncultured Candidatus Saccharibacteria bacterium | reverse complement strand
GTCACCGGCAAAATACCAATATTCATTCCCACATGAATAATAAAATGAGCCATTAGAAAAATAGCCAGTCCTAAACCAAACAAAATTTCAAAATTCGTCGCCCCTAGGATAGAGGTGGCAACGATACGCCAAATCACAATACCAAACAGAAGAAAAAACAAAAGTACACCCACATACCCCCACTCTTCGGCAAAAGCCGCAAAAATAAAATCGGTCTGATGTTCGGGTAAAAACTGGAGGCGAGATTGGGTACCATAACCAACTCCTTTACCAAAAATCTCGCCGGAGCCAACCGCCACCATCGACTGAAAAGCATTGTAGCCTGACCCTCGAATATCGGCCAAAGGATGAATAAAAGTTTTAATACGCTCTTTTTGATAATCTGCAAACACCAAGCCCCACAGTGCCCCAAAAGACAAACTGCCAACTAAAAATACCAAGCCTAAATGTTTTAAAGAAATCCCCGACACCATAGTCATACCCAACCAAATCGCAAAAATAATCAGGGCCGAACCAAAGTCTGGCTGAAGAGCTACCAAGGCAAAAGGAATAAAGGCGTAGGCTCCCGATAAAATAATATGTCTAATATTCGCAATTTCGATATGCCGGCGCGAAAAATATTTGGCCAAAATAATAATCATTACCAGCTTCATAAATTCCGCGGGCTGAACAGACACCCCACCAAAAGACAGCCAACTTTCCACGTTACGCGTCACCTGACCAGCAAGGGCTACCACTAAAAGCATCGCCAGACCACCAATGTAAATAGTGGCCACCACCCCACTGCGACGCAAAAAACGCCAGTCCACCATGCTCGCCAAAAAGAAAACCAAAAAAGAAGCCGCAATCCAGATTAATTGCCGGTCGAGATAATATTGATCCGCCATAAACGAGTTCATAGTCATAAGCCCGGCAAACAAAATGGGCAAAATGGCTAACACTAAAAGCGGATCGACTGATATTCGATTTAAAAAAACTAATTGCTTGATCATAAAGAACCAGTTTCGAGTAAATTAGGGTGCGGATAGAAATCAAAAAAGACCGGGGTATCTGACAGTGGTACGGGCCAAGTAAAGTAAATATCCGCCACTCCTTGCCCTGGCAACTGGTCAATAAATGTTGCACTAGCCGATATCGCATTACCATTTTTGTCAGATAAAACCACATATACTGGTATGCGATTTAGGGTTTTTACTTCTCCACTGTGGGCCTCGGCCACCAAATTAGGAGTCGGCTCCATCGTAAAACTTTTCCTTTTAATTTCCAGTTTTAAATCAGTTTTAGCCGACCGTTGCCAGGTCAAAGGCGAGGGAAACTCGAGAAATGCCCGACTAACAGTCCCCGCCGGAGCTGTAATATTGGAAGAAAAAATAATAAACCTTTCTTTCGAGTTGGCAAAAGATCGTCCCGTGGTCCTAGCCACCTCTGCCCCCGTCGCACTAGTTAAAATAAATTGATAATCAAAATCAGCCAAGCCAAACTGGCGATTAGGGTTTTCAATGTAAGCGATAGCGGAATAATTTCCAGGGGTTATCTCAAAAACTCGAGTCCACAAAACAATTAGATTAGCTGTTTCAAAGCGGCAAACTTTGGCACACGGACCCCCACAGTCGACACCGAGCTCTTTTTGGTTTTGTTTATTATCAGCACAAGTTGGTAAGGGATTGGTAAAATAAAAATAAAGGCCACCAACCAAGACTAAAAACAGGACCACGGTCATAACTAGCGAAAATTGTCTACGTAGGCGCCAGGACATAAGTAAAGCTATTATAGCAAATTACACCAATGGGACCACAAGTAATAGGTCGCCAAAAGAAAAACCTGTCGTTGTGACAGGTTTTTCTTAAGTTTCCGGTTATGTGTTCTGGCGGCTAGCTACTCTCCCTTTACAAGTACCATCGCCACTACGGTGCTTAACTTCTCTGTTCGGAATGGTAAGAGGTGTGACCACCGCGTTAAACCGCCAAAACACAGAATCGGAAACT
>CAZIIR010000073.1:0-2178 GCA_964539475.1 uncultured Candidatus Saccharibacteria bacterium | reverse complement strand
TACCGCCACCTCTACGAACTGCAGATTGGGTTGCATAAATAAACCAGTCCTTCGTTCTATCTCCGCGGCAAGCCGGCGGGTATTCTCTGCACCCAATAAAAAACAGCGCGAAGACTTTCGTCTCCGCGCTGTAATATGTCTGAGCACTTATCCGCCCGCCTCGGCAGGCAAAGAAAGAACTTTCTCATAAAAAACCAGGAGACCCTGTTCGTAGATTTCCCGCTCCACGATTACCTTATCGGGATATTTGGCTTCCCAGAGGTGCAGGCGAGCGACCAGACTTTGTATATCCTCGATTCCTCTTAGATCAGAATCAGAGAAATACACGACATCAAGCCCGTTATCGAACGTACCCGGGATATCTCCATCGGACTGAACCTTAGGAACCTGGTCTCGTTCGATAACTTCCTTTTGTCTGGCATCTATTTTTCCTGCCAATACTTGCCATGCAAGTATCAGGACGATGATCGCGGCAATCATCGCCTCAATTCTCGTAAAGCCGTTCTTTGTAATACTCATTTCGACTTCTCCTTCTTGTACGTTTGTGTTTACTATCCAACCTACATTATATGTATAATATACATATTTGTCAATATAAAGCAAAACCAAGCTTATGTTAAAATCCTCTTATATATGGAGCGCACACTAATCGCCGATTTAGGCCAAAAAATAGGGGAGGAAGTCACTATTAAAGGTTGGGTGGATGTTCGTCGTGACCAAGGAAAAATGGTTTTTCTTGATTTTCGTGACCGTTCCGGTAAGGTGCAAGGAGTGGTCCTACCCAACAGTCTCGCTATGGATAATGCCAAAAAATTACGCACGGAATTTGTGGTAGCTGTGATTGGTAAAATAAATAATCGACCCGAAAAAAATATAAAAGAGGGAGTCTTAAATGGCAATATTGAGCTGGAAATTTTTGAAATTGAAATTTTAAATGAGGCGGAAACAATGCCTATAGATATTTCTACCGACGGTAAAGAGACGGGGGAAGAACACCGTTTGCGCTATCGCTATATTGACCTAAAGCGCGAGCGAATGCAGCACAATTTAAAAATGAGACACAAGGTGGTCAAATTAATCAGAGACCGCCTAGACGAGCAAGGTTTTGTAGAAATAGAAACCCCAATTCTGACTAAATCTACTCCCGAAGGAGCGCGAGACTATGTTGTGCCATCGAGACTTGAACATGGTCATTTTTATGCTTTACCACAATCTCCACAACAATATAAGCAGTTATTAATGGTAAGTGGACTTGAGCGATACTTTCAATTAGCTCGTTGTTTCCGCGACGAAGACACTCGTTCGGATCGTCAGCCCGAATTTACTCAAATGGACCTAGAAATGAGTTTTCCAACGCAAGAGGAAATAATTCAGCTAAACGAAAAGTTATTAATTGAAATTGTCCAAACTTTTTTCCCGCAGAAAAAAATTCAGGAATTACCTTTTCCTCGTCTAACATATAAAGAGGCAATGGAAAAATATGGTACCGACAGACCAGATTTAAGACAAGATAAAAACGACCCCGATCTATTAGCTTTTTGTTGGGTGATAGATTTTCCCTTCTTTGAAAAAAATGACGAAGGAGGTTGGACTTTTACGCACAATCCTTTTTCAGCGCCAAAGCCTGAACATATGGAAAAGTTAATGAAAAAAGAAGACGTCGAAAATATTCTTACCACTCAGTATGATGTAGCCCTAAATGGCTATGAGGTAGGGGGAGGAAGTATACGAAATCATCAACCAACTGCCCTGCGCACCGTATTTGAAATAATGGGTTACCCAACCGAAAGAATTGAAGCTAACTTCGGACACATGTTAGCAGCCTTAGGAGCTGGTGCGCCTCCTCACGGAGGAATAGCTTGGGGTCTAGAAAGATTTTTAGCTATTCTCCTATCCGAATCTTCTATTCGTGAGGTGATGGCTTTCCCAAAGACAGGTGAAGGAAAGGATTTAATGATGGACTCACCAGATGAAGTTAGTGAGAAACAATTGATAGAATTGGGTATAAGTATTAAAAAGCCCTTAAAATAAGCCCGGTCTAGGGCGGTAAAAGCGACCAAAATTTGGTCGCTTTTTACTTGACAAAAAACTCGCATCTGCTATAATATAGACAGCTAGTAATTTGCTCATTCCTGCCTTGGGACCGGGGCCGAGAGCGGTGGGTAGAGTAGGACCTCC
>CAZIIR010000072.1:0-2229 GCA_964539475.1 uncultured Candidatus Saccharibacteria bacterium | reverse complement strand
GTTCGGATTGAGGTCTGCAACTCGACCTCATGAAGTTGGAATCGCTAGTAATCGCGGGTCAGCTATACCGCGGTGAATACGTTCTCAAGTCTTGTACTCACCGCCCGTCAAGCCAGGGGAGCCGGGAATACCCGAAGTCTCATTTCGATGGGCCTAAGGTAAGCTCGGTAACAAGGGTTAAGTCGTAACAAGGCACGGCTAGCGGAAGCTGGTCGTGGAACTATTCCATTTGGAACGCTAAGTTTTTAACTTAGTTTACAAGGTTGATTGTCTGCTTCGGCAGATAGAGTGATGATTCTATGACTCTAAACATGAATTGGTGACTCTCGCCACCTATGCGAGAGTGAACGGAACACCTGAAAAGGTCAGAATGCGCGAGGTCTTCAATTAAATTTTCAATCATAAAAAACGGCCCCTCACGGGGCCGTTTTTTATGATTGATTGACTTTTTATATATTATGGGGTACTATTATATTAGGCGCAAAAGTCACTCCCGCCCTGTGGGCGAGGAGTGTGGAACATACAGGTCCCCAAACTCTGGAGGGTCCGTCATGTTAAGAAGTTTCTTTCAAGGGATGGCCAGCTTTGTCTTGGTCATCGCATTCTTTTGGGGCGGGTTGTGGCTGTCTCTCGACAGCATCTTCCCGCGGGTTGAGGTAACTCGGTCCTGGCCGAGTTACCAGGTGGTCCGCGTCAGGGTGGTGGAGGATGATAGGTGGGTCACGAAGCCAGCCGACTGGCTTCGGACCTATGACGGTCCTGTGGACTATATTTGGGGCCCATCAGTCCCACAGTTGGCGGCGGTGGAATAGTATTGCCCCTAGTGCCGGGCCTGCGTTGTGCTTTTATGCCACGCAGGCCCTTTTTCTTGCCCGGTAGTGAATTTTCAGAATTCTACTACTGGGTTGTTTTTATCCAAATTTCTGGTATATTTTGCCTTGAGTCCGCCTTCGCTAATAGCTTCGGCAGGACGCTAAATTCTGTATTTGCTTAATATTTCGCAAACAGAATTTGCGCGCGCATAGCTCAGTTGGTAGAGCATTCGACTGATACTCGAAAGGTCCTTGGTTCGACCCCAAGTGCGCGCACAAAACAAATGAGTTTTATGTGGATACATAAAACGATTATTGTTTTTGTAGTGCGCACTAGGGGTCGAACGCCGGAGCACACGAAGTCCAAACTCAGAAGAGTTTGGGTGCGAGGCGGTGCCCAGACCAAGATTTTTTGACGAAAAAATCTTGAGTCGCGGGAGACCCTAGTGCGGCTTACAAGTAAACTATCACTCCATGGCTTTCGTTAGGGGTCGAAAAGTACCCGCCCCCGTAGGGGGAGACCCTATAAAAATCCAACTTGAGCACTTGCCACACCAAGACTGATTCTCTAGTATTTCTAATTTAAATATTCACAATAAAAATATTATGACTTCTACAAGTACTGAGTTTTTACTTTTAGTGCAGAAGGTGGAATTACTCCAATATTATTCATCCTGGATTATAGCTGGTGTTACTCTAACAATCACTGTTCTCATAGCCCTTTTTTTAGCGATTCAATTTTCGTCATTTAAAAAATTTGCTGAGGATAGAATTATAAGTTTAAAATCCGAATTTGGTCTTTTATTTCAGACTCACAAGAATGAGTTGAAGACAATTTCGGATAAATTTCAAAAGACGGAGTTACAATTAAATAGTCAGCATGGACAGGCTATGACATATAGTGCCGAAAGAACACAAGATTACGAGATTGCGTTTATGTGGAAAACCTGGGAGTTATTCTTTTATTTTATGGGGGAACATGAAGAAAATGACACACATGTAGCAGATGATATTGATAAACTTGAGGAATTTATCTCGAAATCAGGTAGTCAGAAGTGGAATTTTAAAGGTGATAGGGCAACAAAAGAGATGATTATAAAAATGCTAAATGTCCTTAAACCAGTAAATATTGGAAAAGTTGATAATATTATTAAAGATTTTAAATCTAAAATTAATAATTAATCATATTAATATGACCAAAGAAAGGTTGGGGCATATTTCTAATTACACATCATGAATTGGCAGTCATATCTCAAAGGAAAAAAAGTCACAATCCTTGGGCTCGGCCTCAATGGCGGGGCTCTTAATGACGCTAAGTTTTTGTCTAAACACGGGGCAATTTTGACTATTACCGATATCAAGACGGCGGAAGAATTGAAGCCCTCTGTTGATGCTCTGGCTGGTTATGAAAATATAA
>CAZIIR010000071.1:0-2271 GCA_964539475.1 uncultured Candidatus Saccharibacteria bacterium | reverse complement strand
CACTTATCTCAACATTTAAAAGAAATAACTTTATAAAAAATCATTCCTCTTCTTCGAATATCTCATCTTGTTGCTTGAAGAGTTGCTCTTCCTTGATCAACTTTGTCGTTTTGACTCCTTTTCGGTAGCTCACCAAATACGTCTTCATCGTCCCCAACATTAAATCAGTTTCAAACTCTTCATAATCTTAATCTGGCATTCCTTCGATCTGTTGTTTCTTCAGTAATCTTCTTTTTTCTGCTTTTCTTTCCAGTCTCTTCTATCTGAGCGTATCTCTTAATTTTTGGTATTCATCTTTGTTAAGATCTTTCTGAATCATTTTTCTTTTTTCGGTGGGGAGAAGTTCATAAGGAGTGTATTATTTGAGCTCAGGGTATTAGGGGAACTCTTTTGGTGATGGGATGCTTGGTTTTTTTGGTGATGATGGTGGCGTGGGTTATTTCCTGTTTGCTGCTGATATCTTTGCAATTCTTTCCATGTTTTTGTGCATTTGCAGCATGCGCTCTTAAACACAGATTTGATCTTCGGTGAGAGATTCGAATTAGAATTTTTGTTCAAGTAATCTTTAAAGAACTGTCTGTCTCACTCCTCCAAGGACTCTGCTCCATTGTTGATCTAGGAATGGTTCTGACTTCACAAAGAAAAAATCCACGTCTTCAATCGATATCGATGGTTGTTTGAACGAAAGCTGTTCTGGAAGGGTGTATTTGAGGATCTAAACATAGAAATGTAAATTATCTCTCAGATTTTCAGCGTTCGACCTGAAGAAAAAGCCAGAGTCACCGTGTTAGCAGCAACAACTCAAAATTTCCTCGTACATGCTAATCGCAGAAAGACGGAAATCTTCAGCGATCATGTTGTTGAAGACCTTAACTTCAGCCATGTTTTCCAGCCAATATCCTTCCTTGTAGCGTCTCAGATGTTTTTGGCCAAATCTGGCTACTTCCACCTTTCTCTAAAATCTTACCCAGTCCAGCTCTTTGAAAACTTTAGAAACTCTTTCAGAGGTGTAAAGTTTCGGGAACCTTGATCCATAAGCTTCCATCTTATGATTTATGAAGTATTTCCTCCATAATTGGAGGAAACTCTTCTTCCTGTCTTCGTTGGGAAACTCTTCGGTGATTGGTTTTCCTTCAAAAGGATCATTGCTTACCAACTGGTAGATTTATGTGACAATTCGGTCACAGTTGCATGTCATCGAGTCCATGATTGATGGTTTATTAATTTCCTTTGCCGGCAAACGTGTATTTCAACTTGGTCAACTATTAAAAACTGGCGGATGCCACCCCAATTTGATTTGTTAATCTTCAAACAACATTCCCTGCCAAATCAATCTCATTTTTCTGCATTTTATGGATTATTTCTTCAAAAACACCAAAAACTAAAAACTTTTTAAAACCGGCACTTTGTGGATTTTTTTAATAACATTAAAATATTAAATATTCAAAATATGGCCGGCTTAAGAACTTTAACTATTAGGCTCTTGATTTCTCTTAAAAGGACTCCAATGAGTCGTAGGTAGGTCTATTGTGTTGCAAAAAATCAAAACTAACGAAGAAGAATTTCCGAGATCCTTATCGTTTTCATGGCTTCCAATGTGATTGAGATGAAAGACGGAAAATATCACGTGGCCTATCAATGGGTCAGTTAATGATGTGTATTGCCCTTCATTCTTTGATATTTTTAAAAAAAAAATGGGGAAAAATCCGTCAACTTAAGTTTGATTGAACTAAATGGTTCCATCACAAACGTATAGTTTTCCTGACCCTTAATGCGTGCCAAATCGTTTTGTATGCATCCCAGTCGATTTACAGATATCGGCCCCAGGTCATTTTTATATAGGGGACCTGTTTTACTGAAGGCCCAGGCATGATTATATATATAACCTGCTCCCTAGTGGTTTTTTTGAATTATCATACAGGGGTCTTGAAAAAATCCTCAAAGACAATGATGTTCTGAGAAGAACGAAGGGTATCAAGAGCCTCAAGACTCCTTGTGGTAACGAGCCGCTGGGTCTCCATACAATTTGATTGACTTGCCCCAATAGATGTCCGCCATGATGCATGTATTTTTTCTCCAGCCACCAATTAAGTTGGCAAAGAAATGTTAAAACAGGGTACGTCCAGAGAAGCTTTATCTCTAATATGAGCACAGCAATGAAAGAAGAACCTGTAGAAAAATGAACTATCCGGTATAAAATACGCTCTTCCGGGTTGCAATTTATAAAAGACTTTGTCAATTTTTGGGTTGGGGTTGGGGTTGGGGTTGGGG
>CAZIIR010000070.1:0-2276 GCA_964539475.1 uncultured Candidatus Saccharibacteria bacterium | reverse complement strand
TTGTGTGTCGATATTCGCCAATCAGCATAAATATTTCGGTTAATTATTACCCACTAGAACACTCCTGTTTTCATGGGAGTGTTCGGGCGAACATCTGGTTACAGATGTTTTAGCCCTAAACCCCCGCTTACGCGGGTCGGGTGAACATTTTAGAACAAAATGTTTTAACCCACTTCTTCCCACTACATAGATATTATATCCCACCACTCGCCACTTACCAAATATTAGTTATCCACATAAAATAAGCTAGAAAAAGAAAACCGCCCCCGACAGTTTTCTTGTCAGAAGACGGCTAAACCCACGCTCGCATCGCCACAATTAGTTCCTCCGGATGTGTGATTACTGGAAAGTTATATCGTGATAGTTGGGCGTGAGTCGAAAAACCACTGGTTATGGCCACCACCTTGGTGAGACCCGCTACAATTGCTTCGTTCAAATCACGCTCCATGTCTGTAATGAAAGCGACTTGGTCAAGAGGTATTTGGAAGCGCTCGACCAACTCTGCAAACACGTCGGACTTCTTTTCCCCACCATGAATTTCAGCAAAAAAATCGCGCAATCCAGGATGGTAAGAAATCTTGGCTTCTGTCACCTCAACACTACACGCACTGGCTAGGTGTATAATCACACCATACTGCTTGAGCAGAGATAAGATCGAGCGAATCCCCGGTCTTTCTTTATATCGCCAGGCTTGGGCAAACAGATTGTGAATGTACCCATCAAAAACCCCTAGATCCTTTTCAAGAATTCCCTGGTTAAGGAGAAAATCTCGATGAGAACCGAGAGTATTCTTTTGATACCAATCGTACCCAATCTGTTGGCCCCCAAAATGAAGGAAACCCTCGTTGAGGGCATCAACAACTCCGAAATGGGAATCAAGAATGACCCCATCAACATCAAAAACGGCAAGTGCTATTTCCCCAGACACTATAATCACCTCCTTTCAAGGTTTCTACTTAATTTACTACAACAAAAAAATCCCTAAGTCAATCTGTTTTTTAATTTGTATTTTCCCAGTTTAGTGAGCTTCCTCCTTTTCCGACCATTGCTCTTTTCCCAGTTGGGCGAACCTCCTTCCTTTTCCAAACCTTGCGGAGGTGTCGGCCGGCAGGGTTTTGGCCTTTTGTATTTTGTGTCAGTAGACACGAGGCCAAACGGCCCTTGCTTACGCAGAAGAAAACCACTCGCTGGAGTGGTTTTTTCTGTGTTTGGAAAAGGAAGTGAGGTGAGCTACTCTTTCGGACGCATTAAGGGGAAAATTTGGGTCTCGCGGAGTGGCTTGTTGACCAATAAAGAAAAAAGGCGGTCACCATAAGCTTGACCAAAAGCTGGTGGCATACCGTGCTCTAGCATTTCGACAAACTCCCAATCGGGCATCATCGCCTCATTGTCGCCTCGCTCAATTAGTTTTTGTTGTAATTCAAACCGAGCCCGTTGGTCGATAGGATTGTTTAGCTCAGAAAAACCATTGGTCGCTTCGAGACCAGCTAAAATAAGTTGGGCCCGGTCGGTGAGCTCTGGGTTATCGGTCCGCGCCTTAGACAAAGGAGAAACTAATTTCGGGTGGCCCACTAGCCAGACTGGCCCGGCCATCTGCTTGCGACAATATTTCCACAAGGTGTCAGTCAGTCGTTCGCGGTTGTCACCGGTATATTTTACATGCAATTCATCAAGCTTGGCTTTCATTTCTTCTTCGGTGGCAGTTAAAACATCAACACCGGTCATTTCTTTAACTTTGTCTACATATTCAATCCGAGGCCAGGGACCAGCCCCCAATTCAAAATGAAAACCCCGGGCCGTGAAGGTAGTTTGACCAAAAACTTCTCGCGCCAACTCGCGCAACAAATCTTCAGTTAACTTAATCCCCTCCTCCAAATCCATATAAGCGGCGTAAAATTCCAGGTTCGTAAATTCTTGAGTATGGTCGGGGCTACTGCCCTCATTGCGGTAAACGCGTCCAATTTCAAAGGTGCGCGGTAAGCCGGCCGCCAGCAACTTTTTCTGCCACAACTCTCCGACGGAAATACGCAAATAAACATCCAAGTCATAATCGTCGTGATGAGTTTTGAAAGGGTTAGCTTCGGCCCCACCGGTGGAAAGTTCTAAAGTTGGGGTTTCGACTTCAATAAAACCCGCTTGCACTAAATATTGGCGTGTAAACTGCCAAAACTTAGCTTTTAGCTCAATCATTTCCCTGACCTCGGGGTTCATCAGAATATCTAAATAGCGTTTGCGAAAACGAGTTTCCTCATCGGTGAGGCCGTGCCACTTTTCTG
>CAZIIR010000069.1:0-2341 GCA_964539475.1 uncultured Candidatus Saccharibacteria bacterium | reverse complement strand
TTTTTCTCATAAAACAACAAACCCGCCCTCGCACACGACAACGGGAATGTTGTCGACGCGGGGCGGGTCTTTTCCTATTTGTTTGGCCGCCACCTTATTTTCAGGGTGGTCTCACCGTCTATACGGAGCTCTCGGCGAAGGCTCCCTGTAAAGATGACTGTCATACTTTCGAGTAGGGTGATGAGGGGGTCCATGTTCTCGCGTCCGGAAAGGCTTTTGATATTGCCTTTCTCGATTACGGACTGAAGGCCCGCGGGGTCCGATGTTACTACTGCAATATCCAATCCTCCGCCAGCGCCTGACTTGATTATGATCTCCTGTACGTTTGTCATTTCAAAACCTCCATTTTTCGAACCCGAGCTTGTTTATTCTAGGTAGAATATTTACATACAGATTTGAACCTGTCAATTTCTAAAACAACAAACCCGCCTCGCACACGACAACGGGAATGTTGTCGGCGCAGGGCGGGTGTCCTACTTCTTTTTTGGGTCGCAGCACGTTCTCACTGCGACCTCGATGCGTGCCAAATACGCGTTGACACTGCAGGCAAAGTTCAAGATGATCAATGTTACCAACCAGGCGGCTACCCCTAGCGGTAGGTTTGACCCTATATAGACCGGCACGCCTACGGCCAACGAACACAGTGCGTTTACTATCAATTGCATACCCGAGTTCCTTTCTCAAAAGTTTTTTCGCACACGACAACGGGTTTGTTGTCGGCGCTGGGCGGGGTGCCGAGAGTTTTCTAGCCAGAGTTTATCCTATCTTTTTTGATCTTAGTTACTCTGTCTAGACGGTATTGCTCTTCGCATAGGGCTGAGCAAAACGCCATCTTCACTTCCTGCTTTTTGCCCCTCCTGAGGACTATCATCACTTGACCAAGAGCCAATTTTTCTTGGCAGCCACGACAGCTTTCAACTGCGCTCCTTTCTTTGGTAGTCATACCAGCACAAACTTCTCTGAATAAAGTGAGGGTCTCTTTCGTGTATTTCAGGTTTTTACTTCCCACTATGGCCTCCTTTTTGCTTAAGCGTTCTAAACTATCTTGCTTATCCTATTCAATACTATAACACCTATATAATGCCTTAGTCAAGTAAAGTAGAAATCCGTTTTTTTGTTTCCTCTTTTCCTAAAACTGCTGCCACAGTAAAAGGATCGGGGGATTTTTCTTTACCAGTCAGCGCTACGCGCATAGGCCAAAGTACCTCCTTTCTCCCCTTTTCGGTGGCAAAATCCCAGATGGCTTCTTTTATTTTTTCGGGTACAAATTTATCGTCCGGAATATTTTCTAAAAGTGAAATTACCTCCGGTAAATATTTTGGATCACCTAAAAGTTCTTTAGATACTTGAGGGGTGGTAAATAAGTAGTCCCACTCCCCTCCCTCCCGCATTTGGTCCAGCTCGCCAAGAGTTCCTAATCGTTCAAAAATAACGGGGACCAAAATGACTAGTTGGTTTGAGTTTAATTCGGCTAATTTCGGAATGCGCTCGGTGGCGATATTCGTAAGTTCCGCTAATGAAAGCTTTTTCAAGTGTTCACGGTTGTACCAGAGCAGTTTTTCGTCATTGAAAATGGCCCCTGATTTTTGAACTTTGGCGAGGTTAAATTTCTCTATCAGTTGGTCAAGGGTAAAAATTTCTTCTTCGGTGCCTGGGTTCCAGCCCAGCATCGCCATAAAGTTTAGGAGGGTCTGGGGCAAGTAGCCGCGGTCGCGGTATTCAGTAATCGCCAAAGCCCCTTTGCGCTTAGACAGCTTGGACCGATCGGGGGCTAAAACTAGCGGTAAATGGGCATAAATCGGGCTAGGAGCGCCGATGGCTTCCTGAATGAGGATTTGCCTAGGGGTATTGGAAATATGGTCCTCGCCGCGGATAACATGGGTCACCCCTTCGGTAAAGTCGTCCACCACGACGGCGAGGTGAAAGACCGGCTCATCTAAAGACTTGGCAATAACGAAGTCACCCAAATCGGTGGTATCAAAACTAATCTCCCCGCGGATGAGGTCGTTGAAAGTTACCACGCGATTGGGGTTTTTAAAGCGAATAACCTCATCTCGGTCACCTTCTTTAGCTGGAGTCTCTTTGGAAATATAGGCGTGGCCCGAGGCAATCATTTTCTCTAAGTATTCGCGGTGCACGGGGGCGTTTTCGGACTGGCGATAGATATCATCAAAGTCTAAACCAAGCCAAGCGAGTGACTCTAGAATATTGGTTTCGTATTCGGGCTTGCTTCGCTCGCGGTCGGTATCCTCGATACGCAAAATAAACTTGCCACCATTTTGGCGAGCAAATAAATACGAAAAAACGGCCGTGCGGTAGTTGCCGGCGTGTAGTAGCCCGG
>CAZIIR010000068.1:0-2432 GCA_964539475.1 uncultured Candidatus Saccharibacteria bacterium | reverse complement strand
TAAGGAGAGGTGGCCGAGTGGTTGAAGGCGCACGCTTGGAAAGCGTGTTAGGAGCAATCCTACGCAGGTTCGAATCCTGTCCTCTCCGCAAAAAAGTGAGACCCGTAGCTTTTTTGCGGAGACCGCCCTTGTGGGCAGTCCTGCGAAGAGGGAAGGACGGATTCGAAAAGGTTGCCTGATATTTTTATAATTTCTGAAGAAAAATGTCGACAACCTGTACTGAAGCTGTAAGCTTCGAATCCTGTCCTCTCCGCCGATATTAATTGCAATTTAGGCTATGACCATCTAATCAATCCTATAATCGCCGATACGATATAAAAAAATTGTAGGGCAAGAAAAGCCCACCGCTTGTCAATTATTGCCCAACCAGCAAACAACAAGGCTGACACTAAAAGAAGAAAGAAACCAAGAATTTCATTTCCCGTATTAGATGCTATTAGTAAAGAATAAATTATTGCCAGAGCTGACCCGGTAAACTCGAAAATTGTCGTCCATTTATTATTAGACATAAATTAATACTACCAAACTAAGATTTCTGGGTAAATGAGAGTAATGATTTAAAAATGTAATTCTGACCCGGAGGCCTCAGGGATGAGTGCCAAAATATTACCATATTGGGATAAGTTTACTGGTTAGATTTATACAAAAAGAAAAAGCGCTGGTCAGGCGCTTTCGAATTTGTTTAATGACCGTTTTGATTAATGAGTCAGTTGAGACTCGATGAGCTTTTGATACGTCTCGCTGGTGGCGAGTAGCTCATCGTGCTTTCCGGTTTGAGTGATCCGCCCTTTTTCGACGACGAATATTCGGTCGGCATCACGCACTGTGGACAGGCGATGGGCAATGGTGATGGTCGTCCTCCCTTTTGAGGCCACATCAATCGCCTCCTTGATGTACTGTTCGTTGATGGCGTCCAAATTGGAGGTGGCTTCGTCCAGGATTAGAATCCGCGGATCCTTAATAAGGGCCCGAGCGATGCCAACCCGCTGACGCTCTCCACCGGATAGGAAGATGCCGTTTTCGCCGATTTTTGTGTGGACACCTTCGGTCAGTCGGTCACTGAAAGCGTTGATGCGGGAAAGTTCCATAACCCTTTCCAGATCCTCGGCGGTTAGGAGTTCTCGCTTCCAAGCAGGTGTGCTGTAGAAGATGTTCTCCTTAAGGCTAGTGTCCCACAAGGTCACGTTCTGTTCGACGTAGCCGAAGAAGTTGCGGAGTTCTCGTGTGTCCAAGATCCGCAGGTCGTGCCCGTCAATGGTAATCGATCCTGCAGATGGATCATAGGCTCGTAGGAGTAGAGAAAAAATCGTTGACTTACCAGCGCCAGACTCGCCGACCAGAGCAATGTTCTCGCCTGCTTCGATTGTAAACGATGCTCGACGGAGGGCCCCCTTACCCTTTTCCTTTCTCGGAAGCGCTTTCTTTTCACCGACTAGTTCCAAAATCTTGGAATTGTCCGGATATTGAAATGACACGTCCAGAAACTGAATCCGCCCCTTCACTTCCGTGAGACGAACTGGTTTCTTGGCTTCCTCCACGGCCGGCTTCACGTCCATGACTGTGTAGTACTTCTTGATCATGGCCAAGAATTCGATGACCTGCTTGTGGTAGTAAGCCATTTGGCTGATGCCATTTGTGGACCGGTTGATCCACATGAAGACTGTGACAATCACACCGGGACCGTAGGCACCATTGATCACAGATGTAATCGCCAGGCCAATAATGACAGCCTTAGCCACATTCACGATTACCGACAACAGGTTGCGGGCGCCAATGAGGCTCTGCCACATCCGTTCCCCGTAGGAAGCGAAAGTCTCGAAGCGATGATTGAAACGCTCGACCATTCGTCGGTCCTGACCGGCCAGCTGAATAGTTGGCAAGTGCCGCACAATTTCGGCGTGTAGGGTGTTTTTGTGGTCGCGTAAGTCCTGGTGAGCGTCTAACTTGTGGTCAAACTTCCGGGAAATCCAGAAGAGAGCGATAAAGTAGACGACTATGGTTAGGGTGGTCAGAAGACCAACCAGCCAGTTCAACCAAATTAGCGCGACCGCGGCCACGGTTATTTGGGTTGTCACCGGCAATACATTGTACATAAGAAGCGGTAGGAGATTGGCTAAAGCGTTTTCTCCCTGGCTTACCACACTCTGGATCTTTCCTGAGTTTTGACTCCGGTTTTGGCCGGGAGAAAACTGAAAAAGACCAGCGAGTGTTTGCTGGGCGAGCATCATCGGCAGTTTATAGTCTATCCGGCGATACTCGTAGTTGATTCGCCATTTTACGACGAAGGTGTTGAGCACCTCTGCCACACCAGTCAAAGCAACTAATGTGTACAGGTGGACGCTTGTCATGCCGGTGGTCAATCCATCTACGATCACGCCCAAAAGGTAGGCGGGAACGAGAGAGAGGAATTGATTGCAAATCATGACCGCAAA
>CAZIIR010000067.1:0-2631 GCA_964539475.1 uncultured Candidatus Saccharibacteria bacterium | reverse complement strand
CCGCACGGTAGACAAACAAAACCTCACTCATGCTAAACTGGCCCTATGGCCCGCATCATCTTCATTTCCTGTGTTAGTAAAAAACTAACCACCAAAGCCCTGGCCAAAGAGTTATATATCAGCCCCCTGTTCAAATTTAATCTAGCCTTCGCCCGCTCACTAAAACCAAAGAAAATATATATTCTCTCAGCCAAATATGGTCTGGTTGATCTTGAAACCAAAATCGCTCCCTACGAAGAAACTCTAAATACAAAAAGTGTCGCAAAAATAAAGATTTGGGCCGATAAAGTCACAAAACAAATGGTCGGAAAAATTGACTTCGCCAAAGACGAAGCGATATTTCTCGCGGGTGCCAAATACCGCCGCTTCTTACTCCCCTTATTTAAACACTCCTCTGTCCCTCTTGCCGGCCTAGGCATTGGCCAGCAATTGCAGTATCTTAAAAAGAAGACTGCTTATGCTAACCAACTGCGCCGCCTTACATAAATTAGCCAGCACCCTGCCGGTTTTTTGCTTCCCTTTTACGGAAACAGCTATTCCCCTTAACGGTATTTATTTTTTATTTGAACAAGGTGAAAAGGGGCATGGGACCAATCGGCTAGTTCGCATCGGTACTCATACTGGCAAAAATCAGTTGCGCTCCCGCTTAAAGCAGCACTTCTTAACTGAAAACAAGGACCGCAGTATTTTCCGAAAAAATATTGGCCGTTGCCTTTTACACCAAACGAGTGACCCATTTCTAAAAAATTGGGAATTAGACCTCACTCCTAAAGCTTCCCGCGATAAATTTAGCTCAACTATTGATTGGAAAAAACAAGCCTCAGTGGAAGGGGCCGTTTCTGCTTATATCCGTTCTAATTTTAGTTTTGTTGTTATACCGATTGAAGAAAAAACCGCGCGACTGACCCTTGAATCCAAAATCATTTCTACTATTTCACTATGTAAAGACTGCTCTAGTTCGCCAAACTGGCTCGGCCAACACTCCCCGAAAGAAAAAATCCGCCAGAGTGGCCTCTGGCTGGTAAATGAATTATATAAAGAGCCCCTTAGTAAAGCCGATCTAACTTACTTAAAATCATTGTGCGATAAAAAGTATCAACGATAGGCTTCGGCGAGCCAGCTTCTTAGGGCCTCGGCATCTTTTTTAAGGTGGTCTGATTTTAGCACCACAACCGCTACCTCGCGTTCTACCCCCCTGACTTTGGTTTTAAATAAGAAAAGTCCAGTATTTTTGGCTTCATCTAGGTAACCCGACTTACCACCAACAAAATTAGCATCCCGAGCAAATTCATTTTTGTTTTCCATTTGCCTAATATCAAAACGAACCGGACCAAAGCTGGTCACTGACTTACCCTTAGTAATATCAAGAAGTGGCCGGCGGTTATTGCGCATATACCGACCTAGTAGATACAGGTCATGCGCCGTCGAGGTATTTTTGACATCAAACCCTGACACGTCGGCATATTTAGTATCAGCCATAAATAGTCGCTCGGCTTTTTCATTCATTAGTTCAATGGTTTTTTCCCGACCCAAAAAGCGCGCGAGGGTTTCCGCTGTATCATTAGAGGATTCGATTAAAAGCGGGTAAAACAATTCGACAACCCGAAAACTTTTTCCAGTTTCTAAGTCAGCAGTTGTACCAAAAGCATCTAAATCTGCTTCACTAATTTCGATATTGCGCCGCAAATCGATATGTTCAGCCACCACCACGGCGGTCATTAGTTTGGTTATAGAAGCAATCGAAAAAACTTTATTACTATCTTTTTCAGCGATGACTTCCCCAGAGTCGAGGTCAGCCACCAAAAAACTTTTAGCACTAATGACGGGCAAATTATTTTTAACTTTTTCTGGATAAACAAAGTCGTCATACGGCTTGTCGATAGCTAAGACAGGAGTACTTTGGTCGACGGTCGCGAAAAAGTTTGGCGCCTCACTGTCGGCCACCTGAACACACCCCCCGGAAACGTCTGACCCTAACTTGCGGCCAGAAGCATAGTAAGGTTCGCCGTGAATATAGTATTTACCATAAAAATGTAGGGCTTTGGGCATATAGGCCTCGGCCGCAGCCGAGAAGGCCCGCTCGTTTTTATCGATCACATTATATAAACCCGCCGGTGTCCCACCCCAGCCTTGGGGGTCACCCAAAGCGCGAATTGAGGTAGTGGAAATAACCACTCCCCCTTCATACACCTCAATATTTTTGGTGGTAAAATTTAATGTCACAAACCTTTCACCCGAAGAAATGAGATTATCTTTGGCTGTTACAAACGGTCTAATAAAACTTCGATTGGAAACAATGTCGGGAAGAGTAGGCGTAGGAACAGGCGGTAAAATAATTTCCTCCTCGACCGGCTTTATTTCCCGATTAGACGAAGAAGCACTGGCCGAAGATAAAAAACTAGTGGCCATCTCACCCACTGGAGCAAAGGTCTGAAAATTAGCAACAAAAATAACCGCCGCAGCGGAAATAGCCCCTGATAAAGCAATGAGAACTGCTAGCCTTTCTACTAAACGCATATCTGAACATTTTTAAGTCGAAAAATCACGAACTTATTATAGCCAAAACCCCCTTAAGAAACAATTTACGATTGCGACCACCCTCCTCTTATTGTTACAATGTAGACAATGGAT
>CAZIIR010000066.1:0-2788 GCA_964539475.1 uncultured Candidatus Saccharibacteria bacterium | reverse complement strand
CCAGCTAACCCACCATAAATTTCCGAACCTTGAAACACAAAGCCTCGCCTTTTGGCGAGACTAACAATCTTTTCCATCGTATCGGTCTCTTTCATAAATATTTTAGCGGACAACAATTCCAGAAGGGGCACTATAGCCACTGTCAGAAATATTTTTAGTATTAATATCAGGACTCTCACTTTCTATCACAGTTTCAGCAAAAGTGTCAAAGGCAGAAAAACTAGCCTCACCAATAACAACCGGCGCATCCCCCACTTGGTCAAGGGTCGGCACTAAGCCCACTTGAAAGGAAACTTCGCGCGGCGTAGTCCCTGGCAACACCCGCCCAAGCTTCCACACCAGTTCCCGTGAGACAGGATTAAAAGCCAACTCTTCAGTGCTCGGTTTATAAATATTTTTCCACTCAATATGTGCAGGTAAAATAGTCTTCACTACCCCATCACGCAGGACACTTGATGAATTGTCTACTCGCCAAACCACAGTATAGGAGCTTTCCTGGTCCACCTTAGGTGGAATCGGTCCAGTATTAGGGAAAGGACCCTCAGCACGCAAAACCCTTTGACTAATTTTGGCAATTGTCCGTAATTTTATTTCCACCGCTTTTTCCGCTTTTGTTACTTCTCCTTGCACCCCTCCTCCACTACGGTTACCAGCCATGGTCGCTTTTAAAATAATATTAGGGTTACGCAGACTAGCAGTATCGGCTGCACCTAAATATTTAGAAGCAATTCGGAACGACAAACTACCAGTACCACCAGCCTTGACTGAGGCTAAGGCCGGCAGTGACGACTTGGTCCAAACGATAGATTTGTCGACATTGCGAAATAGACCGACCCCCGGAACAATACCAGCTTCATTTAAAGCGTTGCCGCTTAGTTCTATTTTTATAGTGGCGTCGGTCAGAGTAACATCTAAATTGTTTTGCCAATCAATTACCACCTCAATATCTCTTCCGCCGTCAGCAATATGGGGAGTTTTTTTGTCACCATCAACATTTAACCCAAGACTAACAAAAGGTGCTTTGATTTTAACTTCATAGACCGCTCGATTATAAGCAAAAGCAATAGAATCTTCCCCAATAGGATCTTGGGCTCCAACAGTAGCTACAAATGATTTATTTTCACCCTCATTTCCCGCCAAGACCCCCTCAATAGTAATAACCTTTTCTTCACCGGGAACAAGGTCGCCCAGAAGCCAAGCGTTAGTACGATAAGAAGGTTTGATACTAGCTGTGTCGAAAACAAAACCTGACGGATAGTCGACCACCAACAGAGTCTTGTCTTCGGTTTGCTTGGCCCGCGCCAACACAGCAATTTCTAACTTTATTTTCTGACCAGAGACAGTTTCGGGTATTCCTTTTAGCGTCAAATTTAAAGACGGAGCATTTATAAGTAAAAAAACATTGGTCTCTTTGGTATAAAGAGCATTGGAACCAGCTACTTTGTATTCAATCTTAGCTTTAATTTCTTTTTCTGCACCTTCATCGCCAAAAAAAGAAGCGCGCACTGTTTTGTTTACAACCTCACCCGAATCAATCGTACCCAGATCGGCCGTCTCACGATTTAGGGCCACCCTGGTACTGGACGCCGACTTAGTATCGGCTGGATATTCCACAATCAACTTTACACTCTCCAAATTAGAGACATTGCGGTTGCCAACGACTATCTGTAAAGCCGTCTCGTCGCCGGCTTTTACGGCTACTGGTCCTTTTACTTCAAAATCAATATTACCACCAGAAATTTGGTTATTACCCCGATACAAAACAAAGCCCGCCACCCCGAGAGTGATGATAAATATAACCACTGCCAACAACAAAACTTTAGCCAAAAAAGAATTACTATTACTACTCAAAGAATAATCCCCTTCACGAGTGGACCAATCGGCCTGAGCTTTAAAATTTTGTTGTCTCAATTCGGTACGAGGCGGTGGGGTCGGTACTACGTCACGACGGTATAAATTTTTTTCCGCTTCGTCTAGGCGACTTTCAGAATCTTCGTTTACCATAGGAAAATTATAGCACAAGGGAAGGCCCTAGTGCATCAGATACCCGTCTCGTTTAAACTGCGATTAATCTGTTTAATCGCCTCCATTCTGACTGGGGTTAGAGAATGAACTGTCGCTTCATCGAGTGTCAGTGCCCCCGTAAAAGCCTCAAGGAAAGGTGTAGCTGGTAAGTACCCCAAGTGATGCAAGATACGTAATACTGCTAAACATTCTAAGTTGGCCAGATAGGCCGTGTCGGCCGCAACCGACTTTTTAAACAGAGAAATAAGCGTGTAAAAATCGTTAAACAAATCTGTCACTACTTCCTCTGGAGGTAAGAGTTTTTCTACTAAATCAAATATCCGAGCCGTGGTACCAGCCACTTTAGTGTTTGACCACAACCCACTCATCACGTCTTCGGTTTCCAACCCTACGACTCGCCAAAACTCTTTACCCCGAATAAGAGTAGCACCCACATACCCAAACCGGCTACCATGGGGTCGTAACTTAGACCGGACATCTCGACCCGATTTTATAATAGCCCGAACCAAACCCAATTCTTGAGTAAAAATGGTTAACAAAATATCTTTCTCGCGCAGAGGGCGCCACCCTAGAACAAAAGCTTTGGTATGGTAATGGCGGTGAGCCATAGATGTTTAAAGAGTTAGAAAGAAATACTAAATTCCTGGTCCCCTTCTGCTGGAGCCAGTGATAGGCTGTCCGCCCCGACCGTCTTCACTATTTCATTTTTAAACTTTTCCACTATTTTTTGACCCGCTTCGTCCGTGGCAATTACTAAACTTAT
>CAZIIR010000065.1:0-2861 GCA_964539475.1 uncultured Candidatus Saccharibacteria bacterium | reverse complement strand
GTTTTGGCCCGAGTGCCGGCGATGGACCTTAGTCTTTTTTCTGGTCTATTTAATCTACCAGTATTTGGCCTTTCGCCTGACATTAAATCAAACAGCTTATATATTTCTGGCATAGTTTTACTGTTTGTTGTTTTCTGGTCTTTTTTTACTGACCTAATTAGGATTCGCCAGATTAATCGGGGCTTAAGTACCAAGTTGGAGTCAGCTAGCCCTAGGCCGGCGGATTTACGACCAGCTCAAGCTGAATGGGCTCGTGGTTTTGGTCGGAAAATGGAAGAAAATGCCCGCCTTTTACGTTCAAAGCAGATAGAGTTGACTTTAGCTAAAGAACAACTAGATACTCTGGAAAATGCTAAGTCTGAGTTTATTTCGGTTACTACCCATGAATTGCGCACGCCACTTTCCGCTATAAAATGGACTTTCAATATGATTATGTCGGAACAACTTGGGCCGATTAATGCCGAACAAAAAGAATTTCTAGACAAGGGTTACCAGAGTGCTTTGAAAATGATTAGTATTGTAAACAACTTGGTCCATATTGACCATGCCACCGCCAAACCAGAAGATTACAATTTTACTGCAGTCGATGTTTCGACCCTTATTGAGAGTGTTATGACCGAGTTTACCAATCAGGTTACTAGTAAAAAGATAAACTTAACTTTTCATAAAACACCTACCGCTCTACCGCCTCTTACTATCGACCAAGACAAGATTCGTATGACCTTGGAAAACCTCATTGATAATGCTATTAAATATACCCCTAAAGGGGGTAGTATAACTGTGGGTTTAACCGACAATCGACTAAATTCGGCCCAGCCAGCGGTCGAGATTTCTGTTAGAGACAGTGGGGTAGGTATACCAAAAGAAGAGCAGGACAAAATCTTTCACAAATTTTTTCGGGCGTCCAATGCTCGCCTTGCCGAGCCAGACGGTAGTGGGATTGGTCTCTATATTGCCAAAGATGTAGTGGACCGACACCATGGCTCAATGTGGTTTGAAAGTGAAGAAAATAAAGGCACCACTTTTCATATTGTGTTGCCGGTACGCCAGCCTACTAAAGCTGTGGTATAATCGAAGTATTAATTGTTTTTAATTTTTAATAATACATATGAGCGAGACTGTAGCTAAAAAGATTTTAATTGTTGAAGATGACGAATTTCTTCGTTCTCTCACCGCTAAACGTTTGGAAAAAGAAGACTACCAGATTTCTATCGCCGCCGATGGCGAGCAAGCCTTGGCTGCCCTTGGGACTGAAAAGCCTGATTTGGTCCTTTTAGACTTACTGTTGCCGGGCACTAATGGTTTTCAAGTTTTAGAAAAAATGGAAAAGAAAATGCCAGTTGTGGTGTTTTCTAATTTAGGCCAAAAAGAAGATATTGAAAAAGCCAAGGGTTTAGGGGCCGACGACTTCCTAATCAAGGCCAACTTCACTCTAGACGATGTGGTAGCTAAGGTTAATCAGTATTTAAAGAAAGCTTAATCTAGGCCAGTATGAAGACGAGAGTCGCAGTTATTAGAGGAGGCAAGGGTGCCGAATATGAAGTTTCGCTCAAAACTGGCGCCAGCGTTCTTTCGTCTTTGCCGGAAAACAAATATCAGCCAGTTGATGTCCTGATCACCCGTGACGGTACTTGGCATGCCAGTGGCTTACCTATTCGCCCTACGGACCTAGCTAAATACGCCGATGTGGCTTTTATTGCTCTACACGGCGAATATGGTGAAGACGGGACAATTCAAAAAATATTAGATGACTTAAATTTCCCCTACACGGGTTCGGGCCGAATCTCGTCAGCTCTAGGGATGGACAAAGTCGCGGCTAAAAAAATATTTAACGAGGCCGGGATAAAAGTGCCTTATGGTCTCTTACTCACTAAAGAAGAAATAGTAGATGCTGCTAAAAAAGTTTTTTATAAAATACCACCACCTTGGGTGATAAAGCCAAATGACAAAGGTTCGTCGGTCGGTTTACATTTTGCTCGCACTTTTGCCGAATTGGTTGAGGCTATTGATCAGTCGTTTAGGGAGGCCGACTCCATAATTGTTGAAGAATATATTCGGGGGCGGGAAGCAACTTGTGGGGTAATCGACGATTTTCGGCGGGAGAAAAAGTATGCCCTTTTGCCGATTGAAATAGTAAAACCTAATACTTGCCCGATTTGGAACTATACCGACAAATATTCGGGAGAAACCCAAGAGCTCTGCCCGGGCCGCTTTTCCGAAGAGGAGAGCCGAGAGATTCAAAATTTAGCCAAACTAATGCACGAAATACTAGAGTTGAGACATTATTCTCGGAGCGACTTTATTATCTCCCCGCGCGGGATTTACGCCCTAGAGGTCAACACTTTGCCGGGACTTACTCCTGAGTCACTTTTGCCGAAGTCACTGGCCGCCGTGGGTTGCGATTATAGCCACTTTTTAGACCATTTGGTCAACCTTGCACTGTCGGACAGAAAGGGTATGATGGCTTAATCATTACTTGTTCACCCATAACACTATGCAGGCCACCAACAAAAATATTGCTATTTACGCCGTCCTTATCCTTATTATCTTGGGTAGTTCGACTTATGTTTGGTGGCGAGCGCGGGTTCAGCCTGACCAGGTTTTAGCTCGTATCGAGACCAAATTGACTAATTTTGAAAAAGAAATTTCTGACTGTAAAAAACAAACTGAAATAAAAGAATTAGAAAAATGTAGCGACCGAATGGAAGAGATTGCCGACGAGCTAGACAATATGCAAGCCGACCTGATTGGTATTCGTTCGGCAGAAAGTGAAGTGGCGACTAGTACTGTTAAATAGGTTTGGTTGGCCTACAGCCCTCGTAGTTTAATGGATAGAACGCCGGCCTCCGAAGCTGGTAATG
>CAZIIR010000064.1:0-2909 GCA_964539475.1 uncultured Candidatus Saccharibacteria bacterium | reverse complement strand
CCTCGGGAGTATAATTCGGGCAGATTTGTCTTAATTATAAATGGTTTTATTATTACTAGTTTTACAAAATGAAACATATTTTACGGTTTTTGGTTTTAGCAGTTTTGGTGGTGACCCCAAGTTATGCTCTGGCGGCACCAGCTATTCGTGACATCACCGGCCCATCTACATTGACTGTTGGGCAGGAGGGGACCTGGTCTTTTCAAGTTATTAGTAGTGCCCCAGCGGGGAGTGCAATAACTTATGATGTTGATTCTTATGGGGACGGTACCAGATCAAATAGTGCTCAGACTTTACCCAACTTTAAACATACTTATACTCAAGCCGGTCAGTATGTAATCAAATTTAGAGCGACCGATTCTACTGGTAGTGGTAGATTGGAAATGCCAGTTACGGTTAGCTCAGCCCCAGCTTCAATTTCCAATGTCACCATTTCCAACAACCAGGCAACTTGGATTTCAGGCGAGACCGCTCCAAAACAAATTTCTTGGACCTACTCGGGTATCCCGACTGGTCAAAATCTGCAATTTAGATATGGCGCCTGGAATACAGTAGATAATAAGTGGATAAACCAAGCTTATGTTGCAATTCCGCAAGCAAGCGGTACTGGCAGAGGCTCTCAGACTGCCAATGTACCGGATCTTACGAATCTTGGTAAAACAGCCGTCGTAAAAGTGGTATTGGTAAATAGGGCTCGAACTCCCCATTCTATAAATGGGGTGGCGGTAGAAGCTCGTAGTGCGGAAACTTTTGTGATAAGAAAGAAGGGCACGGCAAGTTTTGCGGTTGAAAATTCTACATTTACCACCCAAACAGAATCGTTTAAGGGTCAGAATAATGTTCAGACCGCCAAGGTTGATTTGGTATTAGCAGTCACAGCGACAGGTGGTTATGTGTATATTAACCCTACTAGTGCCGATATCTCTATTAAGAATGGTAGTCGGTTAGTAAGTCTGGCCAGTGGCGATATTGTCCGTTATGGTACTGTCCGGGTAAATGGGGCCGATAGTACCAACCCAGCGGCGACTGCCCAATTTGCCAATCTAATTGGCAGTGAACATATCTTTAAGGTAGAAGCTGGTAAGACAGAAAAATTCCACATCACTATGACTTTCCGCAAGGACAAGTTGGCATCCGGTACTTATTCGGCGGTTCTTAATTCGGTTAAGATTGGCGACCTGGACGCTATTAACCTGAGCCCAAGAAATATTGCACGTAACCTAGCGGGGAGTCTAACAATTGCTTCGAACCCGGCTTTGTCGGCAGTTACACCTTCAGTGGTAAAGGGTGTTCCGGTAAGTGTTGACGGGGTAGATTTGCGCGGTCGAGCAATAACTATTGTGGGTGTGACTGCTCCAGTAACTGCAACTTATGTTGATATTGCTGGTGGGGTACGGGCCAAAGTCCCAACTACTAACCTAGTGCCCGGTAAATATACTCTAAAAATAGCCGGTATTAGCGCTGAAGGAAGTTTTACTGTGACTGGGCCTACTCAGACTGCACCCTCGGTACCAAAAATAACCTCGGTGGTGGTTGGCGATTTTCCACTTATATGGACCAATGGAGTGGCCGCTTACCCAGTAACTGTTACCTATGAAGGACTACCTCGAGGTAAAAATATTCTGCTCTACTTCAAGTCTGATTTGAATGGCGAGACAATTGACTTACCTAGTGCTAATTCTCGCAAAGATGTCGGTAGTTCAGGAGGTTTTACTGTCAACATAGCTCCTGGTATTACTAACAACAACTTACTAAACAAAGAATATTACGTAGTAGCAAAAGTTATGAATGGGGATAGGACGGAATTTAGAGTGGGTGGCGCTCGAGTGGAGGCCAGATCTGCTAATAGATTCCAGATTGTTCCAAGATCTACCGCTTCTGCTGAGGCTGATAGCCAGCTCGCAAACACCGAGACGGCTTCACGGTCTCTGTGGGACAAGTTTGTGGATTGGTTAATCTAGAAATTTAAAAACAAAAACCCCGCCAGCTTCGCTGGCGGGGTTTTTGTTTTTTTCTTTATCTTGGCAATTCTGTTAGTAGCTCATCACTGTTATAAAACTCTTCAGCCAGACCCCCAAAGCTCCAGGTGGTGTCACCAATTTTGATAGCTGCGCCACCAATCTCTGGGTTAGGTTTTGGTTCTGAGTGAATAAAACCAATATTGTATAAAGTGCTCCAAATCCCAATTTCGGTGGTGATATCATAACCAGCTTTTTGCCACTGACTCTCAATTTGTTTTAGATATAAAGCAGCATAAAGATAGGCGTAGTAGTGGTCACGCTCGTTAGCAATGCGCTCAAAACGTTCTTTGTCGTGGTCGGTGGTTTTAAAATCGAGCAAATGTTCGTATTTTTGGCCAGGATAAAAAGGTGATGTCGAGTCGGTTAAATGCTTCTCAACGGCAATTGCGGTTTCTTCCTTCATCCCCAATACTCCCCAAGAAAAAAGAACTTGGTTACCGAGGATGCGGAGCGGGGAGAGGATTTCTTTAAAAGCCGCTCGTTCAGTATGAAAAAGTCGAAGCTGTTCAACTACAAGCTGGGCGGCAATAGCTCGAGCAGGGACGTCGGTTTCGGCCGATACTCGGGTTATAAGCGTCGCGTCTTTTTGAATTGCCACCTCGAGCGACTGCCACTCTTCACCCTTATTCCAAACCGAAGAGCCCGGCGCGTATTCTTTTGGTGCTTCTTTGGCTACTTCTAGTCGGTTGCCCTTTATACCGGGGGTGTTGGTTAGGCCGAGGTTAATAGCGACCCAGCTGACAATAAAAAAAGCTCCGACGGCAGCCAGGATAAGGACGACCACTATGCCCAATATTTTAAATTTATTCATAATTTTGAGTTTTAGTCACGGTTATTTACAATTTGCCGACTTACTCTATACTTAAAAGCAAATATTATCAAATTTAT
>CAZIIR010000063.1:0-3067 GCA_964539475.1 uncultured Candidatus Saccharibacteria bacterium | reverse complement strand
TATTAATGAAATTGAAAAAACTTTACCGCCAATTACCACTTTTTTTATTCCTGGTAGTACAGAATTAGGAGCCCTGTTTGATATTTGTCGAACAGTTTCTCGCCGAGCCGAGCGACTTTTGGTGGAAGTGTCTACAGAAGGTGTTCAACCAATCGGCGCCGATACTTTGGCCTATATGAATCGGTTGTCGAGTCTTTTGTACGCTTTAGCTAGACTTACCAACCACATGTCTGGTATAACAGAGGAGCCACCGAAATATAAATAGGTGGGGAGGAAGTACAAAGTGTGTTGTATAGGGTATGTAGTATAAGTAAAATTTTATACTAAATACGATATACTAAATATGGTTTTTACATATGGTGCCTATGGTGTAATAGCAGCACGGGAACCTGTGGAGTTCTCGGACCCGGAGCGTAACCGGGTAGGCACCCATTATATTTATTATTGCACTAGTTGGTGTATCATTTGATTCATGGCCGAAAAAGAACCACTAACAGTCCAAGGAGAAGGGGCTCATGAAATATTTGCGGGGGCTCCAGGGAACCCAGCAATTGAGAAGATGTACTCCGAATCAGCTACATATTTTGCTGATATTATTAGAAATTTACTGAAGCCACAGGAGCAGCCATACGAAATGTTAGACGTTGGTTCTTTTAAAGGTGAATTACTACAGAAAATCCTCCAAGAGCTTGGAGATGAATATAACTTTCATACAATAGGAATAGATAAAGACGAGGTATTTTTTGATGGCAATAAAGTAGTAGACAGTAAAATAAACGGAGACATATCTGAAATGCCAATTAAAGATAAGTCAGTTGATGTGGCAATTGTCAGGTATGTACTCCAGTGGAATTCGGCAGAAAGACAAAAACAAATTCTTAGAGAGCTTGATCGGGTCTGTCGTGAATTTGCCATTATTCAGCATGCGGGCGCAGACAGAGAAAATACTGAAGTCTGGCAGGAGAGAATGCATCATATGGTATTTGGAGGGCTGCCAAAGGTTTCGCGTCCCGAAGGTTACTTCTCTTCACCGTCAGAAATTGAAGAATGGATGGAGGAGGCAGGTATTCACTTTCAGAAACTGCAGGATAGAAAAATTGAAAAGGTCTCTTCAGTGTTTGCGGAGAAATATAAACTTAACGAAGAAGAAACAAAACAGGCCGAAGAAATTTTAGGGGATACGGATTCAATCCAGCAAACAACTTGGATTATTGGAAATAAAATTTAAGTTTTCCCTTATCCTCTCCATATACTCCCAATCCTCCCACAGTGGAATGGGTGACGGCGAACCAAGAATTAAGCTGGCTTTAATAAAAAAATAAATATGAATCTAATTGCCCAAATCAGAGAAAAAGATGTTGATCCAAGTCGGGAACAACTACCAGACGAGGCGCATATAAATTATCGCGAGGCAGCGAAGGTAGTGCTTTTTGATAATGAAAATAATATTGCCCTAATCCATTATCCTAATAAACCAGACTACCCAGGGGACAGCTACTATATTCCCGGTGGTGGAGTGGAAGCGGGGGAAACTATTGAGGACGCACTGAGGCGAGAATCTTTAGAAGAGACTGGTTGCCAGATTAAAGATGTCGAGGGAGTTGGCTATATTGAGGCTTATATGAAAGATGGTCTATTAAAACAAAAAGCCTATCTTTTTACGGCTAAGGTTAGTGGGGGCAAAGGATTGCCCCAGATGATAGAAAAGGAAATAGAAGAGGGAATGAGTGTAGTTTGGAAACCTTTCGACGAGGCCCTAACTTTAGTCTCTCATAATTCGGTGAAAAACTTTGCAACAGTTTTTGCTCTTAATGTTTTAAATTATATTAAAAAACACAAACAGATTTCTTAAATTCTAAATGAAATCTTTTAACGAAAAAGTTCACAGTGTCGTCCAGAAAATACCAGTAGGAAAGGTGGCGACTTACGGCCAAGTCGCTCGGCTGGCTGGCAGTCCGGGTGCGGCGCGAGCAGTGGGGGCCGTAATGCGCACCAACAAAGACCCAAAAGTGACCCCGTGTCACCGGGTAGTGGCGGGTGATGGTAGCCTAACTGGCTATGCTTTTGGGAAAGGAATTTTAACTAAGAAGTCTAAACTTCAAAAAGAAGGAGTGGTCTTTAAGGGAGACAAAGTTGATTTGGAAAAGTCGGGGTGGAAAAAGTAAATTAGTGTTTTAATAATGTTTTTGCTAGTAATATTTTCAGAGAGATTTGAACACAAACTGGAGAGGAGGTGATTCAATTGGAAGACACAAAAGCGAGTCTACGGCAGATTCTGCAGAAACACATGGAAGAGTTTCCTGGGCATCCATCCTCGGTAACGCTCGGACTCCTTTTTATAGGAGGAAACCTTCGGGAAGGTGGCGATACTCTACCGGTATTGCTCGACACAGACATGTTGAGGTTGAGGGAGAAGGTGATGCCCTTGTTTCAATGTCTAACAGACGAAGAGTTGGATGAATTGGTGTCTGGGTTCATGAATGAAACTGCCCACGAGGCAGAAGCCTTCGGTGAAGTGGATTTCGTCGAGTAAGGTTTTAGAATATGTGTAAGCTTCGCCGGACCGGGTCTGGCGGGGCTTTTTCTTTTGGTTGAAAAAGTGCGATCCATCCCGCGCGCCGTAGGCGCGCGGGATTTGCTATAATGTTAGTGTTACTAATCTATCTAATTAAATAAAAATATGAAAAAAGGTTACAAAGAAAATATTGAAAATTTAACCATTGCTAACAGTGATTTCCGCCATGTGGTTTACACGGGGGCGCATATGCAACTAGTGCTGATGTCCTTGAAACCCGGTGAAGATATAGGAATGGAAATTCACGAGGACAATGACCAGTTTTTCCGCTTTGATGCTGGCGAGGGCAAGGTATTAATAAATGGCAATGAGTATGAGGTGGCCGATGGCGATGCGGTCATAGTGCCCGCTGGCGCTGAACACAATGTAATCAACACTTCAACGACGGAAGATTTAAAACTTTATACCATCTATGCTCCGTCCCACCACCAAGACGGTGTAGTGCGAGCGACCAAAGCCGAAGCCGAGGCCGACAGCCCAGATTTTGACGGC
>CAZIIR010000062.1:0-3136 GCA_964539475.1 uncultured Candidatus Saccharibacteria bacterium | reverse complement strand
AAACCTATGAAGTGGAAACTGAAAGGGGGAAGTTTATCTTTCAGAAATTGGCGCCTATCTTCAACGAGCGGATAACGGTGGACGGACTTTTTCTCTATGGCTGGCTATCGGCGCGGGGCTTTTTGACGCCGCGGCCACTCATCGCCCCCGGGGGAGCGCTGTCTGTGAAGTACGGCCATTTTCCGTGGCGGGTTTCGGAGTATATCGAAAATGATCCGCCGGCAGAAAAAAGCTACCAAGCTTTGCAGTCCTGTGCTCTGATGCTCGGCAAATTTCATGACATGATGTCTGACTGTCGGTATGAGCCCTGCTTCTCTATTCAGGGTTTCCATGATACCGCACAGATTGTGGGACTGATGATGCTTCTGGTGCGGGAGAAAAAGATTACCGGTGAGTTGGCCGAAATAGCCAAGGGTATTTTTCGAGCAGTAGAGGAAAACCGCTTGCCGGCAGAAGCCGAGACCCAACTTATTCACGGTGATCCGAAGTTCGACAACTTTCTCTTTGTTGGCAAGAGGGCGGTGGCTTTGGTCGATTTTGACACCCTGATGCGTGGTAGCGTTCTGCTTGACCTAGGGGACGCAATGCGGAGCTGGTGTCGTCGGGACGGCTATGTTTTCGACCACAATTTGTTTGCCGAGTTGGTGGAGGCTTACCGCGTGGAATACCGACCGCCGTTTACTCGGAACCAGATTAGGAGTGCGGTGGCCCTCATCACCCTGGAGCTGGCGGCGCGTTATGTTACCGATGCCTACCACCAACACTACTTCAATTGGGACGAAACCAAATATGCTTCCTCGGCTGAACACAACACGGTCCGGGCCAAAGCTTATTGGGAATACTACCAGTCGATAGTGGGTTGAGATACAAGCCGTCAGGGATAACCTGGTGGCTTTTTAATTGACTTTTTGGTTTATATTTGCTATACTGCCAGTGTGCGTAGTTTCCTCAAAATGTCTTCTCTCCATGTGTGCGATACAAACAGCAAACGAGAGACCAGTATGAGAGGTCGTTACTCCGCAGGTTATAAGAATCTAGTATTCACACATGGCTAAGAAATTGTATGTTGGTGGCTTGCCTTACAGCACTACCGACAACGAGCTCAAAGAAGCTTTCTCTCAGGCCGGCGTTGTGTCATCTGCAACCATCATTATGGATCGGATGACTGGCCGTTCTAAGGGTTTCGGTTTCGTTGAATTCGAAAACGATGCCGATGCTGACAAAGCAATCGACATGTGGAATGGCAAGGACTTTGGCGGTCGCAACTTGACTGTCAACGAAGCTCGTCCAATGGAAGAGCGCCCTCGTCGTTAATCTTTTTTAAAGATTATTCCACACAAAAACGCCCCTCGGGGCGTTTTTGTTTTGGATTAAAAAATAAAACCCGGTAGCGTGGCAGTGGTGTGTGCCAGGTACCGGGAGTTTTGGTTGTCCCACCAACTTCTCATTACTTTCTCTCCCTCGTCTTTTCTTCGGCTTCGGGAAACTTGTGTCGAATACTACGGGCACAACTCTCAAAGAGTTTGGTGCATATAGGAACCGACACTTTGTTGTGGGTAATGACCACTTCCAATTTTTGGCCGTGGTAATTGCCCATTTCGGCGGGGAAGGAATAGATTTTGGTCATCACTCCGTTGCACGTCGTCTCATTAATATCGAGACTGTATCCCTTGAGACAGGTGGTCACCATCCGGTCTATCTCATCAGGGATAGGGGGCACAACAAGAGTAGCGTCGTGAACTGCCATACTAATCACCTCCTTTCGGGTAAGGTAGGGGACCTGGTTGTGGAGAACAAACTTACACTAAGTTTATTGTAGAGGTTTATGTATGGTAGTCAAATGGGCTATAGACCCAGGCTTTGCTTGGGTGGTATTATTGTTTTATGTCTATACTTTTTCTCTTGGTTATTTTGGTGGTAGCGGTCATTGGTGCGACGGCCTCTTATTATATTTATCACCACCGTCTGCACGGGCAAAGCGTCGAGTGTGTGGTGTCGGTGGACTGTGACCCACTACTGGCGAGCCGATACAGCTCTTTTCGCGGAGTAAGAAATGAAATTATTGGCTTATGGGGTTTTGGGGGGCTGGTACTTTTTACTCTAGCTGACATTTTAGTAGGAGGGGGTTTGGTTTATAATATTTTAATTTTCATGGCGGGCCTTTTGGCCGGGGGCTATGGTGGGTATCTGATTTATATTCAATTTAGAGTATTGAAAAGGCATTGTACTTGGTGCTTGATACCAGCAATTGCCGGGGTGGTGGTTTTGATTGCAAGTGTAGGAATAATAATAGGTTGAGTTTTTAAATTTTGATTTTTTAATTTCTTCTGTTACAATCTCGTTTGGTATAGTTCTTTGTCGAGCTTGGCTTGGCCAAGCTCATAATCTAAGGAGGAATTGGCTATGACAAGTACAGGAAGTAATTTGGTGCAGGTGAAGGCGGGTGCTGTTGGAGGGGCTAAGGTGTACTGGTTTTCCAGACATCCACTTACACCCCAACAAAAGCTGGTATTAGAATATTTGCACGGAACCGATATTGAAATATGGCACTGGATCCAGTTTGATTTTGGTTCAATCTACGATTTAGAATATCGATTAGAAAAATATTGTAATAAGGGCACGGTGTACCTAGAGGCGCCGGCAGATTATCTCGAAGAATTGAGTTATAAGTTTTGTTTTCGAAAATTTCGAATGACTAGACCGACAATTCGTTTTGTTTGTGTGTATGAATACTGTGAAGGCACTAAGAAGTGGCTAACAGGGTATGATCAGGTTTTTGGCAATAATTGTATTAATGCTAGTAGGTAATTAGATGTATGTGGGCGCCGATATACGATCGGCGCCCTTTTTGTTGAATTAGGTAGATTTTTTTGCTAGCATAAGCAGGCAAAGCGGGATTAGTTAAATGGTATAATATCAGTTTTCCAAACTGAGGTTAGGAGTTCGATTCCCCTATCCCGCACAAAAATAACAAGGACAAAGCAAAGCTTTGGCCGCCTATATTTTTGTAGCTGGGATAGGGGAATCGAAAGCCGGAACCGGTATACAAGACGAGCGAAGCGAGGGCTTGTCGGTGAGGCGGGGTCGCGACCTTCGTTGCGTAGATTTATCGAAGCAGAAGAGTTGTGACCGATTC
>CAZIIR010000061.1:0-3148 GCA_964539475.1 uncultured Candidatus Saccharibacteria bacterium | reverse complement strand
AGATATAAGTTATTTCCATGGGTCTATTATAGCAAATTTATTGACCAGATTGGTCACTGTCTATCTCTACCTCCTCGGCGTCGCTAGTGGTGGCTAGGTCTAAAATATCAGCATGGTGGTCTTTCTCCCTTTTTTCTACACCATTTGACCCGTTTTTATATTTAGCCGGTAAAAGCTTTTTCGCTAGCTCAAAATCCTGGTCTTCGGCCTCTTTTACTAGTCTCTTGCCCTCCTCGTCAGAGATAGGAGTTGCCTTCATAGCTGGGTTTTCGATACCAAATTTTTTCATATACCCCTTATTATACGCCTAGAAAAATTTAAAAGAAGTTGCTATACTAGCCCTGTTTAGTTTTGTGTGTTTTAAACAATTTGGCCCTATCGTCCGCCTGCCATGCGAGGCACGAGCGGGCAGGTCTAACGGTTATTGGAATGAAAAGTAAACTGCTTTACTTTTCATCTGATTCTCGCCATCGGCGAGAAATTGCCGATGTTTACGAGGCAATAAGGTAAGCCTTCTCAAAATAAATAGCGAAGGCGATGTCTGGTCCAAAGTGGCAAAAAGTGTAAGGTCTTGTAAAATTTAACATATGGCCCTATCGTCTAACGGTTAGGACATCGCCTTCTCAAGGCGGTAATCCGGGTTCGATTCCCGGTAGGGTCACCAGCTCGTGCTAGCACGAAAATCGTATAAAATGGCATTTACAATAGATACAAACTTTATAGATAGTTTCAAGATAGGAGATAATATAAATTATAATTTGAAAATATTAGAAGTTCTTTATAAAAATTATAAAGACTCTTCTGAGGGTAATTTTTTAATTAAGCCAATAGTAATTCTAAACACATCAATAACGGAAGCCGTTTTGTACGATTTTATCGAATACCGAATAAGAAGAGCCAATTTTACTGAAAAATTATTTGAGGAAATAGCTAAGGTTCTATCTACTAAGCATCTTGATAAATTTGAGCATTATATCACCCAAGCTGAAAAATATGATTTCTTCAAAATGAAAGATACTAATTTTTATGGCGCAATGCATTCATTAAGAAAACTAAGAAATCGTATTCATATACAAAATAGCAAACACCATGAACCCAGAGATGAAGATAAAATTTTTGATGAAAAGGCAAAGATTCTTTCTGAGAAGGTGCTTGAAAAAACACTCATAACTTTATCTGTAGAATACCCAAGAAGAGAAGAGTACCATAAGTATGTAGATGATTTTAAGTTACCTTGGAATAAACATTTTAGTTAGACGCACGAGAAAGGTAGAGATATTGATTTAAAACAAATTGAATACACTTTGCAGGACAATATATAATTTGGTTCTATATCGAAGAACTAAAAGCCTACGATATTTAATTTAATTTAATTTTTTGTAACCAAAATAAAGCCCTTCCTTTTTTCCTCCCAACCAGCTAAAATTTTTACAGAAAGGAGGCACCATGCGCCAGAGATCAGATCTAGAACTCTCCCCAGGGTGTGAAGAGTTCCGGCAGTTTATGACCGCCGAGGAGTACTACCGTTTCTTGGACAAGTTCCAAGCCCAAGTCGGTCCCGAGCTGGAGCGCCATGCCGAGGCAAGGAGAGCCAGCGAGGATGCTTCGAGAAAGCATTATGTGTATTGAGAGTTCCCTGCCCCCGGGCGCGCAAGATGCGCCCGGGGTTTGATTTTTTATATTCCCCTTGCTCGTCTCCCCATACTTGACATATTACCCATACTTATGCTATACTATTAGGTAGATAGCTAGGGATTATCTGCCCTCGCTTGCCCGTTGAAAGGAGGTACTTGTAGCGAGTCCGCTCGCCTTCGGTCCGACTCCGGTCGGCTATACAAGCACCAGATGTGACTCCGGTCACAAGGAGGTCCCGATGAGCGATCTAGTACTTGAAGCAATTGGAACTCTGGCCCTTTGTTCTCCGTTTCTCGTGTCCTTCGGTCTGTATTATTTTGTACCAAGAATCAGAGCGGCACGAAATCGCTTGGCATACCATGAGGCTATCTCCATCCTGGAGTACAAGCCGATCGATGAACTAGTCGAATGGCTTGTAAAAGCACACCTCCTGTGGGATGATGTCGACAATACCTACAGTTTGACTCTAGGAGGAGTCAGCCATGGGGGTAAACTTCACGGGATGAATTTGTACGACCTAGGCAAGATACTAGGGTCTCTCATCACCGCCGACATGGTTGACATAGACGACGCAAGCGACAACATCCTGCGTTACATCAAAAACGCCGACGACCGGAAAGTCGTTTACGAGGCAATGGTGCCTCGTCACAGTTATGCAGCCGAACGACTTGCAGAAAATGTTCGGTTAAAAAAGCAAGAGTTGGACGCGAGCGAGCGCGAAGAAAATCAACAAAAACGCTTGCGACAGGCCGAGCGCAAACTTGGAATCAAAGAAAAGTCCAAGACAAAGTCGGCCCATGCCGACTAGTCAGTTCCTAAACTACGGCTAGGAGACCTCATAATATGTAGCACCTTGTTCCCACATAGCAGGCCGCGCTCTACCAAGAGACGCGGCCTGATTTTTTTATATTGAATTTTATACTCAACCTTATTATTTTAAGATAAATACACCATTTCCGACTATTGCGTAGGGACAAAGAAAATCACAGAGCTGGAGCAGAAAAATGGAACTGTCTGACGAGCGACAAAGCGAGGAGTTTTCCATTTTTTCGTCGCGCAAGCGACAATGATTTTCCTGACCCGAAGCACGGTAGGAGGAAATGGTGTATTTATCTTTTCCGCCACTCCTCTTCTTGCCGACACAACAGCTCCCCCGCCTTCAGCGGTTCCGCCATAATTTCTGTCACCGCTTTTTCCATCCGCATCCCCTGCGAACCTTTGACGAGCACAATATCGCCCGCCCCAATAATCTTATCTAAAGCTTGCCCAGCCTCGGTTGAATTTTCAAAATGTTTTATTGCCTCGTCGGCCATACCCATTTCCCGCGCCTTTTCCTCAATGAATTTAGACCTCAAACCAACGGTGAAAAGTAGGTCACAATGGGCGGCGACTAGCTCGCCGGCGGCTCGGTGTGCCTCGATAGTGTGTTCGCCTAACTCTAACATATCACCCAAAACAGCAATTTTTTTACCAGCAGTTTTCAGTTCGGCAATAGCGGTAAGGGCCGCCTCCA
>CAZIIR010000060.1:0-3152 GCA_964539475.1 uncultured Candidatus Saccharibacteria bacterium | reverse complement strand
GAATATATTTTGGGTCTAGTGGGGGCGGTAGAAAAAAATGCCGAGACACCTTTTCAGAAAGTTTATATTAAACCACCGGTCAATATTTATAGTTTACGTTATGTCACCATCATCATTGGCTAGAAGTTTATTTTTAATTTTATTAGTCTTGGCTTTCTTGTATTTGCCGGGCGGTTGGCTTTGGGTATTAGCTTTTGTTGGAGCACTAGTATTTCCTTTTTATATAGAAGGGGTGTTGCTGTTTTTGGGGTATCAAATACTCTCGGCTACGCCTGCACCCTGGTTTGACTTCTGGGTGTTATCGGCAACCGTCGCCCTTATTTTGGGCCTTAAATTGGGGTCTCTCTTACGTCCCCGGCTTTTTTGGTCCTCGTGATATAATTCTCGGATGTGGAATTTATGGCGGAAAATGTTGATTTGGCGTAGGCGGCGGGGCTTTTTGGACCCCGATGAGATTTTTCTTGATTCACGAAATTTACCGTCTTTTAATACTCAGCAGTTTGAAGGAATGATTGAAAAGCCAATCGGGCGTAAAGCTATTGGTTTGACTGTAGTCTTTTTTCTCGTGGTTGGTTTAGTCTTTGCTGGGCGGATATTTTATCTACAGGCTTGGGCGGGAGAGGTTTTTGCAGCCAGGAGCAACCAAAATCGTTTGCGTCAAACTATTGTTTTTGCTGATCGGGGTATTATTTATGACCGCAATGGTGTACCACTGGCGTGGAATGACCCAAAACGTAAATATATTACAACGCCAGGTTTCGGCCAGATTTTAGGGTATATTGGTTTTCCCAATGAGTTAGAGCTTAAAGCCAAAGACTTTGACCCTAAAGAATATATTGGAAAAAATGGAGTTGAAAATATTTTTAATGATATTTTGATGGGGGAGAAGGGGGTTAAAATTGAAGAAGTGGACGCGGTGGGTAAAATTGAATCTGATCATGTGGTAACAGTCGCTAAACCAGGTGAAAGTGTCGCTGTTTCTATCGACTCGCGAGTCCAAGCTAAATTATATGAAATAATGAAAAACTTGGCCGACGAGCATGGCTTTAGGGGTGGGGCGGCAGCGGTGATGGATGTAAAAACAGGGGAGATGCTTGCCCTGGTTTCTTATCCAGAATTTGACTCAAATATTATGGCGGGTGGTACCAAGGAAGATATTCAAAAACAATTAGCCGATAAAAATCAATTGTTTTTAAACCGACCAGTGTCTGGTCTGTATGCTCCTGGTTCGACTATGAAGCCGTATGTCGCAGTAGCAGCTCTGGCCGAAAAAATTATTAGTCCGTCAAAGACTATTGTTTCCACGGGTCAGCTGGTGGTGCCAAACCCCTACCACCCCGAAAGTCCGAGTATTTTTAAAGACAACAAAGCCCACGGAGCGGTGGATATGCGACGAGCTTTGGCGGTATCCTCGAATGTTTATTTTTACACTATTGGTGGTGGTTTTGGTGGTCAGCCGGGGTTGGGTATTAAAAATATTGAAAAATATTCACGTTTATTTGGGTTTGGTGAAAAAACCGGCATCGAATTAAACGCCGAAGAAGAAGGAGTAATACCAGATCCAGAGTGGAAGGCTAAAAATTTTGATAATGAGCCTTGGCGTCTTGGTGACACTTACCATACGGCTATTGGTCAATATGGATATTTAGTTACCCCTCTACAGGTGGCCCGGGCGGTGGCGGCTATAGCTAACGATGGTTTGATTTTAAATCCGACCCTCACTTCTCGGTCTGGGCAGTCGCGAGTGGAAAGAAGAATAAATATTGAAACAAGTGATTTTCAGGTTATTCGCGAGGGTATGAGACAAACAGTAACCGGCGGAACAGGTATTGTACTAAACACGCCTAATGTGGCTGTGGCCGCCAAATCTGGTACGGCTCAAGTTGGGGGTAATAGTCGAATTAATGCCTGGATTAGTGGCTTCTTTCCTTACGAAAATCCCCGCTATTCTTTCGTTGTTGTCATGGAGGATGGCCCTCTAACCACCAATGCTGGGGGTGGCATGGTGATGCGTCGATTGTTGGATTGGATGGTGATTTATACCCCCGAATATCTAAAGTAAATATAAAAGAGATTTAGCTAGATTCATTTTATTTTACTTTTGACCTCGGGACCTTATTACGCTATAATAGCCTTACTTTTTAGAAAAAAAGAGGGTCTTATTAAGCCAATATAACTTAAAGACAATGAACACGACGCCAGCCTATTTAAGCGAAGAAAAAAGAAAAGAGCTGGAAGCCGAGCTCCACAATTTGAAGATGGTAGAAAGAAAGAGTATTGCCGAGCAACTAGAATATGCCAAATCTCTCGGTGACTTATCAGAAAATGCTGAATATCATGAGGCGCGTGATAAGCAGGCCGATATTGAAGATCGTATTTTAGAATTAGAAACAACATTAAAAAATGCCGTCATTATTTCCGGCTCGTCGGCTAAAGGAAAGGTGGGAATGGGTTCAAAGGTAGTGGTGCAGAAAAAAGGTGGCGATAAAGCCGAATATCAAATCGTTGGTTCCGAAGAAGCGGACGCTACGGTCGGCAAGGTTTCCCACCAATCACCCCTTGGTTCCGCTCTGCTCGACAAGAAAAAAGGAGACGAGGTAGTAGTAAATACTCCTAAAGGTGATGTTCAATACTCGATTGTTGATATAAAATAAAAGAAAGGCAGATAGCCTTCTTCTTTCTATGGCATCTCTTGATGAAATAAAATCCGAACGGCTAGAAAAATTAGAAAAATTGAAAGACGCGGGGATTAATCCTTACCCGGGGGCTACTTCGCGGACCGCTGACTTAAAAACAATTCTCGCTAGTTTTGACAGCCGGTTAGCTACTGGTGAAAAAGTAACGGTGGCCGGCCGCGTGATGGCGGTTCGTGGCCAGGGAGCTATTATTTTTCTTAATATTTTTGATGGCACGGCGACTATTCAGGGTCTGTTAAAACAAGACGAGATGGCCGAGTCGGTTTTTAATTTGTTTACCGAAACTGTCGATATTGGCGATTTTATTGAACTCGCTGGTTCGCTATTTGTGACCAATCGGGGTGAAAAAACGGTGAAAGTAGAAACTTGGCAAATATTGACCAAGACACTTTTACCATTACCAGAAAAGTGGCACGGCCTCACCGATGAGGAAACTCGTTTTCGCAAACGCTATTT
>CAZIIR010000059.1:0-3163 GCA_964539475.1 uncultured Candidatus Saccharibacteria bacterium | reverse complement strand
TCTATCTCGCTCGCTCGACCGAGGCGGCGGTTACTAAAGAGGCTTTAACTAAAGCCGCCAAGGGTGATTTCAAATTACTCCAACAGCAGTCCAGTGTCACCAACGAAGAACTAGTAGTTACTCCAGTTGGTTCCCAACAAATATTTTTGACCCAAACTAAAGAATCCCAGTATCGTAAGCAATTTCCGTGGTTAGACGCGAAGCATACGATAAATATTACCGCACCTGCGAGTACTGATGTCTATATAAATAATATTGCTCATACATTTATATTAAACAACCAGTCGGTTGCTGATGTCGGACATTTCCAATCTGGAATAGCATCAAGTACAGCGGAACGGATAGTAAGTTATTACCCTGGTAGTCCAGAGAGTCCTTTTGTCTTGTATCGGATTCCGAAAGGGGAAACGAGAATGTTTACAATTAACGATCGCGTTGACACAGGCCAATTGTTCAAAGGCACCTATCATTCAGAAGTGGATTCTCTATTTTACAGGTATTTGCCAGCCCTTGGTGGTGGGGGTTGGATGGTGCAAAGTGTGCCGAACCAAACTGCTAAAACAAATACTATTTCGGTTCTCGGCGAAAAATCACCTTATATTAAAACCTTTAATGACAAAATTCCTGTTGGTTCTGAGGTAATAACTGGTGATGTTTACCCTGGCCAAGTAGTTTCGATCAAAGGAACAGATGTTCTAACGAGTGATGTGCATCTAGATGGTAAAATAACCACAGTCGGAGAATTTCAAAAGATAAACGGTCCAACAGTAATAAAAGAGGTCAGGTATGTTATTCCGCCAAATATTGCTTTGGGGGTACACAATATTTACCTAAACGATGTTATTTTCGGTAAAAGTAATACTGTCTGGTTTAGGGTGGTAAACCGTCCCACTACGCCACCTTGTACGCTGACGAGGGATATTCTAACTGTTGGTACTGTAGACGCGGTGCAGGTGCCAATACTTAGCCGTTATCTAAACCGGGTGACTGGCTCGACTCTTAGTACCAACGGTACAGTGTTTAGTGAGGCAGTTAAAGCTGCTTTGATTAAAGAACAATCAGTCGCTAGGGCATATCCTATTTATGTCAATCTCAACTACTACAATCGGGCGTGGATTAATGGCCGGCTAACAGTGGCGGATTGCGGGACAAATCAAACTCCGGGGATTGTGGCCCAACTGGTCAATACTAGTACTGAAGTTGTGGGATCTAATCCGGAAAGGGGTGATTTTGCAATCACCTTTGATGTGACAGCTTTAGGTTCCGATGTTTATCTTGATGGGGATACTTTCCGCTCTACTTCAACCGTAATAGCTACTAGCACTGATGGCTTAATATTTTCAACAGATGATGTTGTAAATGCTTCAAATACTCCTGCTTCGGTCTTGATTTCAACTACCAGCCAAGTGGGTGATATCACTACACCAGGGGCTATTTCTTACAAGATTCCGAAAGATAACACTCGTAGATTTACACTTAATGTGGTTATTGTGCCTCATCCCAATTCAATTTCTACTACTAGAGTAAAAATAGATGGTTTAAAGTGGGATATTGATAGTGGTGACCAACATCAATATCTTTATACCAATGGACTTAGTTCTTTTGTGACAAATATGATTATTCTTCATGGAGGTTCTTCTGTGGCCACAAAAGAGGCTGATATTCTTGCTAAGAAGGGTCTCATGGCCTCGACTTGGGAAGCTTTCCAAAACTTTCTAGTGCGGATAGCGGTGGGGAGGTAGAGTTGCTCGCCTAGTTCTGTTTCAAAACACAGAAAAAGCCCCAGCGGGCTTTTTCTTCTGCTCCAGCGGGGCCGTTTGGCCTCGTGTCTGGTGACACAAAATTCTCCAAAGGCCAAAACCCTGCCGGCCCGCACCTCCGCAAGGTTTTGAAACAGAACTAGGCTCACTTGGTTGGTAAAAGGTATATATGCAACGCTCGGCGAAAAATATTTCCTCGCTGGGTTGGAAGAAAGTGAAAATTAAAAACCCCCGCGCCGTAGGCGCGGGGGTTTTGGGTTATTCAAAATGCACTTCTTGTCTTTGGTGTAAGCGAGATTTGAGGTGAGTGTGCATTTTTAGGTTTTGGTCAGTGGCTAAAATTTTCTTGGCCTCCTCGCGGGCTGCTTCGACCATCTTAATATTTTTGATTGCTTCCATACCAACATCAGACACACCCCATTGTTTGCCGCCGGCGAGTGCCCCCGAGCCGCGCAGGGCGAGGTCCATTTCCGCTAGCTCAAAACCCGATTTGGCTTCCTCTAGAGCTTTCAGTCGTTTCATTGAGGTTGCGTTCTTGGTATCGCTAAAAATATAGCAATAAGCTTGGTGAGAGGAGCGCATAACTCGGCCCCGCAACTGGTGGAGTTGGGCCAGGCCAAACCTTTCGGCGCCCTCTATCACTATCAGTGTCGCATTGGGGACATTGACCCCGACTTCGATGACGGAAGTGGCGACCAGAATCTGGATTTTGCCGCTGGTAAAATCGGCCATCACTTTTTCTTTATCTGTTGGTTTTAGTTTGCTGTGTACTAGCCCCACTTTATATTCGGGGAAAACTTTTGTTTGCAGACGCTTGCTTTCGGCGACAGCCGACTTGGCAAGCAGAGCCATTTCCTTGTCGGGGTCTGGCTCATCAATGCGTGGGCAAATGACATAAGCTTGGCGACCCGCTTTTAATTCTTGCCGAATGGCCTCATAAGAGGCCTCACGTTTATCGGGGGCGACAATTTTGGTAACGATTGGTTTGCGACCCTTTGGTAACTCGGCCAGTACCGACAAATCAAGGTCACCAAAAATGGCGAGCGCCAGCGTACGTGGGATCGGAGTAGCGGTCATTGATAAAAGATGAGGCACGGTCCCAGTCGAATCTTTTTCTTTCAAAATCTTTTTGCGTTGCATTACGCCGAACCGGTGTTGTTCGTCTATGATAGCGAGACCTAGCTTTTTAAACACTACTGATTTTTGAATCAGGGAGTGGGTGCCAATAACAATCGGGATATCACCCGAGGCGACCCATTTTAAAAGTTGGGGTCGGGAGATGTGGGTATGCTCACGTGGGGAAATTTTTGATGGAAACTTTCGGCATTCACTGCCGGTCATTAGCCCGATATTAATATTCATATGGGCGAAGTTCTCGATAAAAGATTCAAAGTGTTGGCGGG
>CAZIIR010000058.1:0-3513 GCA_964539475.1 uncultured Candidatus Saccharibacteria bacterium | reverse complement strand
TAGCTCCAGCGATTGAGTTTTTCAAAAATGATGGGCGGTTTAACTTTTTAGATATTGACGGTGAAAGAGAGATTGCGGTTATTGCGGAAGATATTATGAGTCGACTATGATCAAACTAAAATCAACAAGTGAAATAGAGAAAATAAGAGAAGGGGGGCACCGCTTGGCGGAGATTTTGCACCTAGTGTCTCTTAAGGTTAAGGCTGGTGTTACTACTAGCGAGCTCGATGACTATGCTTGTGAACTTATTGCTGCCGGTGGTGACAAACCGGCCTTTTTAAATTACCGCCCGCGAGGATCGGACTTAGCTTATCCGGCCGCTCTTTGTGTTTCTATAAATGAAGAGATTGTTCACGGTATACCCAGTAAAAGGGTATTAAAAGATGGCGACTTGGTGACCCTTGATTTGGGGATAGTTCACGATGGGCTTTTTACCGATTCGGCGATTACTCTAGGGGTGGGTAATATTAGTGCTGCTGATAAAAAATTGCTAGCGGTCACTAAAGAGGCTTTGCGGATTGGTATTGAGGCAGCAAAGCCTGGTAAAACAACTGGCGACATTGGGGCGGTGATTGAAAAATATGTCTTAGCCGAGGGTTTTGGGGTGGTGCGTGATCTTTCTGGTCACGGGGTAGGTTTTGCAGTGCACGAAGACCCCGAAGTGCCAAACTATGGCCGGCCGGGTAGTGGTACCAAACTAGTGCCAGGACTAGTGATAGCAATCGAGCCGATGGTTGTAGTAGGAACCGAGGAGACCGATATTTTAGCTGATGGTTTTACTTTTGTAACATCTGACCGAAAAAACAGTGCTCACTTTGAACACACGGTTGCTATTACTGAGACTGGAGCAGAAATACTAACAATTTAAAACAAATAATTATGCCAAGTCCAAAAGAAGAAAAGACCTTTGTCATGGTGAAGCCCGATGGAGTAAAGAAGGGTTTGATTGGCGAAATAATCCGCCGTTTTGAACAACGTGATTTGAAAGTAGTCGCGCTCGAAATGTTTATGCCAACCCGGGAAGAAATAGACAATCATTATCCTCAAGACGAAAAATGGATTGCTCGTTTGGGCGAAAAAACCAAGTCGGCTTATGATAAGTATGGTTATGACTTAATGACTGAACTGGGCACAACTGATTTGTTGGCGGTGGGTCAAATGGTTCGCGGGTGGATTTTAGATTATATGACCTCTGCCCCTTTGGTGCGGATAGTGGTTCAAGGTTTACATGCGGTAGATGTGGTGCGCAAAATTGCCGGTCCGACTATTCCAGCGATGGCCGATATGGGCACGATTCGGGGGGATTTTTCTATCGATTCGCCCGCACTTGCTAATGCGGAGAAGCGAGCAATTATGAATTTGGTTCACGCTTCGGAAACACCCGAGGAAGCAGAACACGAAATAAAACATTGGTTTGGCAATAGAACCTTTGTTGATTATCAGCGTTTCGGGGTAGATTTTTAACACATATGATTCGCGATACTTTTAGGGTGGTTGTTGGAGCGTTGATTTATAATAGCGAGGGCAAGTTTTTACTTGCCCAAAGATACGAAAAAGATACAAATTTGCCTGGCATTTGGGCAATACCAGCTGGTCATGCAGAGGAGGTACTAAATTCTTTAGACAGTCTAGAGGAAAACCTGCGTCGCGAAGTTCGCGAAGAGATTGGGGTAGAAATAAATATTGAAAAATATTTTGACAGTCATAGCTGGGTAACCGATGAATATAAAAAGATAACCATTATATTTTTATGTACAATTACTAGTGGTGAACCGCAAAAATTAGAAGAAACAGCAGATTTGGCTTGGGTAGAGGTGTCTGATTTGCCAAACTATAAGCTTGCCCCTAATATTGAGAGGCTAATCACTAAGGCTGATAAGTTTTTACAAAACAAGGGGGAGTAGTTTATTTGCTTCCTCCTCCTTTTCCTCCCACCGTGCTCCGCGCTGGGAAAATCATAGTCGGTTCACCACGACCAAGTGAAAACTCGCTAAACGCTCAAACAGTTCACTTGGTCTGTTTATTCACCTCCTTGATTTTCACCATCCCTTCGCAATGGTCGGAAAAGGAGGGAAGCTTGGTATGTTTATCTAGTTATTCTTATTCTTGGCATTTAATTTAAGTAGCAACCAGGTTTTTTGCTTATTGCGGGAAGAACAGTGAAAATTAATGAGACGAGTAGAAAAATTGAACTGTCTGAGCGAAGCGAGTTTTCGATTTTTCTCAGACGAGGTGAATATAATTTTCCTGGGCTGGAGCACGGTAAGCAAAAAACCTTGTTACTAAAAAATATAATCTAGCTAGGTATTATATAGTCCATTTGGTATACACTTTTGCTTGGTTGACCACTCTAATTAGCAGGCTATAATAAAAGTAGGTTATTTGGGGTATTATCTAGATCAAAGAAACCCTAGGGAGCTCTATATTTTCTCGGGCCTTGGCCTGGGAGTGCGGGCACCCACGTATAATTCGTTATTCTAGGGTTAATACTTCCGAATAACCTAAAATGAAACCCTTTCCCTGCGGAAGGGTTTTGTTTTGGCTCAAAAATCTGTGGATATCTTCTTTTATAGCTCATTTTTATTGCTACAATTAAGCCAATTAATATAAATCCCATATTTATGTCTATCCAGCGTTGGTATTTGGTTTTAGGTACATTGCTAGTCCTTGCTTTTGCCTCATTATCTCTTGCCCAATCCACTCCCATCGTCACTATCACCAACGGTAGTGGTGACTGGACTCCCAACGAACAAAATGTCAGGGTCTCCTGGTCCTCGGAAAATTTCAACAATACTCCTGTTGTCACTAGTATCTCTTTATTCAAATCCACGGGCGAAATCTTTTCTTTTTGGTCTTCTGGTATTATCCCAGGCAACTTTCGCTCTGGTACTAAAACTTTCAATCTCACCACGACTGGTTCCCAAACCACTATACGTCTAGCCGGCCAATCAACAGGACTCACTGTTCCGACAGGCAGCTATCGTTTCTTTATTAATATGGTCGACAATAGTACTCGCCCTACCCTAGAAGCCGAAAACTATTCTCCCTTCTTTAATATCCTCCCCAATCTTTCTTGCCCCATCACGGTCACTAAATCCGGCCAGGGGACAGTGACTGGTGGTACCTCCGTCCCGGTTGGCCAAGCCCCTAATATTTTCTTTTCTCCCTCTTCCGGCTATCAAACCACCGCTTTCCAAAAATGTATCAATAATGTCTGTACCAATGTCGCCCCCGTTCCCGCTAGTCCTAAAGCTCTCGACAGATGTGTGGCCAATGCCGCTGGTACAGCAGGTGTCCCACTATCCGCTCATATTACCTTTGGTACGCCTGGTTGTCCCCTTAATATCGCTAAAAGTCCCGTGGGTGGCGGTACCCTAAGCACCCCAGGCCTAGTCAACGGCAAAATCCCCGCTGGTGGCTCCGTCTCTATCACTGCTACCGCGAACCCTGGCTTTACCTTCCGGGATTTCTACTCTCAAGGCCAGACCAAGAGAGAAAACCCGGTCACGGTCA
>CAZIIR010000057.1:0-3518 GCA_964539475.1 uncultured Candidatus Saccharibacteria bacterium | reverse complement strand
CTCGCCCGGCGCCCGCGTTGACAGCACGGCCACCACGGGCAAGTGGCTGTTCCCGATCCCCACGGCATATACCGGTGCCGACACCGTGAAGAACCCCCGGCAGAATCACCGCATCTGGCGCCTGAACGACAAGATCCTCGGGCGTGGCGACTACCCCGGAGGTGGGAACTGGCGCGGCTCTGCCTACGACCTCACCGGGGCCGAAGCGGTGAAGGACACGGCCCGCGTGCTGCGGCTGGGCACCGGCAAGGCCGTCCCGACCTTCGCGTGGGCGAACATCAAGCAGGCCGACACCAACGGCTACTACCCGGCGCAGTACGTCTACAACCACATGGAGCGCAGGCAGATCATCTCCGGTGTCGGCTACATGAGACAGAAGATCACGGCGGTTGGCGACTCCAGCATCATCCCGATGTTCTACCTGCCATTCGAGGACCACATCCCAGCCAACTCCACCATCGTCAACGCCACGGTGAGTTACTGCTCCCCCAACGCGACCTATCAGGGCGTTGGCGACACCATCATTTCGGTCCTGATGACCAACGCCGGGGACGACGAGTGGTACAAGACCAAGGGTGGAACGGGCCTGACGAACAGCCCGAACTACGCCCGCGCTTCGTGGCTGCGGCAGACCGACGACAACGGTGATGCATGGGACGGCGACGAGAACAACGCCTGGTCGCCCAGCCTGACGGCGCGTGGGTACTACTGGTCGATGGGGAATACCTCAGATTGGTCCGGCTCGATCATGGCCGCGACGAGCTACTACTACGCCGAGCAGGCAATCCCGGTGGACATCACCGACTGCGTGCAGGCGGCCGTGTCCGGCGAGACGAACAACGGCATCATGCACATCCAGAAATCGACATCGACCAATAACCGCGACAACACCCTTTACGGATGGGACACCTACTCAAACGCCGCCAAGCATGAGCCCTATGTCGCCGTGAAGTATATCACGAAGCGATACCAGAAGCCGTTCGGATCGGCTGACTGGGCGATGGTGTTCCAGACCGACGACCTCAAGGCCATCGTGAACAAGGCATACGCCGACACGCTCCAGGCACGCGGCGGCAAATTCACCATGTTCGGCTTCAAGCAATACTCTACGAGCCCTGGGATTGGCACTGTTGGCGTCAACGACCAGACCCGCGCACTGTCGCTGGCCGAGCTTTTCGACATCTACAGCCGAGGCAACGAGTACGGCAGTCACTCCAAGTTCCACAGCCCAGCGAAGGGCTACCACAGCCGCATCGTGGCCGGAGGCGGCATCGCCTCTGCGGCCTACGACTCGATGGTCGTGGACTACAGCCCGAACTGGATGTACGCGGTTGCCGACAGCGCCCGTGCGCTCGGGATCATCGACGAGGACATGAGGAACTCGCCCAGGTACGCCAAGTCGTTCGGCGCTCCCGTGTCGGTCCTTGAGGCATACGCGCAGCGCGTGCTGGTTGACCACGGGTACAAGGCGTGGCGCACGCTCTCGACATTCGGGGCATACGACAGGGAAAAATACTACACCACGGCCGGCACCGGGCTGATGGCAAGCGCCGACTCGGCGATGACGAACGGGACGTATCAGGCCGCAAGGCGCGTCAGGAGCATCCGCGAACAGTACCCGTGGGATTGGACGCTTCGCCTTGTCGGCCCTCCCGACAGTACGTCTGCAAGCCTGACGCATCTTCCGAAGGTGACGCACAATATTCGGCGCCTGATCGAGCAGCGGCGCGGCAACGACACCAGAGTCGTTCATTTCTTCATCCACGACCTAAAGAGCGGCGGGTCTGGGCAGTACGCAGGCGAAGGCATGAACGCCGACGAGCTTGGGCGCATCGCCTACGTCACGAACCTGCTCGGCGGCCGGTGGATGACCGTATCTGAGCTTGGCAACTGGTACGAGGCATCGTCCACGTTCATCGACCACCCGTTCAACGCCTCGCGGCCGGACACCTTCCAGATGTTCGCCACAGATCGGGTGTGGGCCAAGCCCAACGGCATCGACAACCGGTGGATTCCCAGCATCAGGACGCCGAGAGCGGTCGCCAACTCGTTCGACAGCACCGCGCCGCCGGCTCCTGCGTCTGCGCTGGCCTACGGACAGAACGGCTCGGCCGTCCTCACCTGGGCTCCGTCAGCAACCGCAGAGGCCGTGTCGTACCGCATCTACCGCTTCTTCGACAACGCGGCCGACACCACGCTAGTCGGCACCTCCAACACGCCATTCTATCAGGATCTCACGGCCGTCAACGGGTCGCCGCACAACTACTACGTCACGGCCGTCGATGCGGCAGGCAACGAGAGCGCGCCCACGGCGTCATTCGCTACCACGCCGGGGACGATCAGGACGCTCGACCGGCCCGCCTACTGGGCGTTCTGGTATCAAGACCCGGCAGATCATGTGCCGCTGGCGCAGGATGACGTTGAGAAGCTGGCGGGCTTCGACATGATCGTCGGCTCCCCTCATTCGCTTGAGGGTCCAGAGATGAACGAAGTCGGCTTCGATGGCCTGCTGGGGCGCATCCGTGCGATCAACCCTGACGCCATCTACCTGACGTACTACACCGCGTTCTGCGTGTACGACTACTGGGCCGACTCGCCGCCGCTGTCGGTTCATAAGCGCGTGATGAACTACATGGAGTCGTTACCGGATAACTCGGGATTCGGCAGGGACGTTGCCGGAAACATTGTCGAAGGCGACTTCTACCAAGGCCAGATGTACAACAACGTGATGATCCCGACGATGGCCGACACCATCGCCAAGATCCTAGTCGAGACTTACGAGGGTAGCGGCACTGACGGCGAGTGGGCCGGATTCTTCCTCGACGACAGCGACACCACGCTTTCGGATTGGATGTGCAACAACTACGCCTGCGGCGACACCATCGACTTCGACCAAGACGGGACCGTGTACAGCAGCGACCCCGAGGAAAAGGCCGCCTTCAAGGAGTGGCATCTGCGGCTCGTCAGGGCCATCCGTCGCGAGTTCGCCGAGCGCGGGATGCAGAACCGGCTGGTCACGGCCAACACCACCTGGGGCCGCAAGGCCGACCCGTCGCCCAAGGACGATCAGTACATGGGCCTGCTAGACGGGATGCTCAACGAGGCATGGAACCTGTACTGGCCGGGGCCGAACATCCCGACCAACACGCCGAAGTGGGACACGGCTCTCGATTGGGGCTACCAGCTTACGCACGCCCAGACAGCGCCGCCGCTGGTCATGTGGAACGCCCGTGCTGACTCCAGCGCCCAGTACATGAACGAGGTGCTGGCCTACGCCAACGGCGGCCTGGTCAATGCGAACCTCGCCAACGATTGGTCGTCCGACAGTTCGGCGCCAGTCATGGGCCGCAGGAAGGCCGCCCTGACGGGTGGCGCCCTCGCCACGGCCTTCTACGACACCGTGGCCGGCAACGCCACCGCCGACACGCTTCGCGTCGAAACGGGCAACGTGGTGGCCCGCATTGTCATGAGCCGCAACGCTGGCGACCTGGCCAACCAGTACGCCGTGTGGCCGTATG
>CAZIIR010000056.1:0-3584 GCA_964539475.1 uncultured Candidatus Saccharibacteria bacterium | reverse complement strand
GTGTCGGATCAAACCAAAAAGTAGGAAATTTTAGCGTGGTTATTTTTCCAGTATCCACAAGATAAATTATTCGTCCGCCGTCTATGCTATTTCTTGCTAATCTATCAGGGTGCCACGCTAAAATTCCTTCGGCTTCATTTTTCTCTATGCTCGCGATCATGTCGTTAAAAATTTCTCTGCCTGGTTCTTTGGCGGTTTTGCTTTCCACAAATTCACGGACGATATTCAGATTTTCTTTTTTGGCATATTCTCGCAACTCAAACATTTGTGCCTCAATACTCAAAACCTGCCTTTCGGGTTCGTCCGTGGATTTACGAGCATAGAGAAAAATCTTTTTGGTTTGTAAATTTATGTTGTCCATATTGTTTTGAAATTAGTTTTTGGGCAATCAAAGAAAAATACGCTCAACCTTTCGCCAAAGGCGAAAGAAAAAAGATTGGTTTGCAAAATTTCATTTTGCCCGTGCTTTGCACGGTGAACTTCCGCATTGCCGACCGCACTTTGTTTTTGGATTTCAAAAATGCCTTCAAAATTGCGGAAAAATACCATGCCGAGGCGCTTTGCGCCGAGGCTTCCAACCTTGATTTTTTGAAATGTGATTCTTGGCGGTGTTTTTTGAACGAAGTTCGAACATTTTTTGACGAAAATCCGAATTCCGAATTTTAAAATCCAATCGCTCGGGCGGGCAAAAAGGAAGGGGGTTGGGGGGAAGGAATTTTTGCCCGCCCTCGCTTTCCGATTCCAATTTTTTTCCGCCGCCGCCGAATTTCGTATTTCGCTTTGCGAAATGCGCCGCCAACAAAGAAGTTGTGTTTGCCCCGCCCACCCGTGCGCACACAACAGATTTACTCCCTCGCTCTTTACTATTTTTATTTTTTGGTGTAGCATTAAAGTAGTTGAAAGTTAATATTACTGATACTTTAATTCTACTACTACGATATTAGTATGTCAAACATTACAAAAACACTTAGAAAATTTAGAGAAGCAAGAGGTTTATCTCAAGAGAAATTAGCGAGATTGGCCGATGTTGCTAATAATACAATTATTAAAATAGAAGCTGGCAAAAACCAAAACCCAACACTAGATACACTTAAAAAGATATCAAAAGCATTGGATGTTAGTGTTGATGAATTAATAAAGTAGATTATGATTTTTGGAAAAATATTTAAATCGAATAATGACCCCGAAGGATATATTGGATATTTTAATTTGAAAGATTGGTGGTTGAATACTTTTACAGAAGAAGAAAGAAATCATATGGTTGCTATTTTTCAGCCGATGGGTGCATCAAGAGATACTCTGATAAAAGGAAAGTTTGAAATGTTAAGCAATAGTAGCCCATTGTCATTTCTTACTTCTTTGACTGGTTGGTTTGATAATCCAAGAGACAGAAATCTCGCACATAAAATAATTTCAAAAGCGGAAGATTTTATTGGAACGGAAAAAGATATACTTAACTTGCATTTTTTCTATCCAACTAAAATGAAATTATTTTATAAGAATAGAGATAGCGATCCAAAGTCATTACAAATTTTAATTGACTCTGCCTTAAAACAAATAGAAATTGCAGAAAAGGCAGCGGCGGAATTTAAGAAAGAATATCCTGATAGTCCACTGCCAGCTCACGAGGGATATTCTCAATTTTGCATCATTTTAGAGAAACAGGGAAAATTTGATGAAGCAGTAAAATATGCCAAACAAGCTAAGGATCAAGGTTGGAATGGAGATTGGGATAATCGTATTGCAAAATGCCAGAAAAAAATTGAAAAAATGCAACAAAAATAATATAATTTAATAAATTAAAGGAACAAAACTATGGATAACTTATTTTTACTTTTATTTCTCGTGTCGTTTGTCTGTTTAATAATCGGGTTAGTCAAACCAACGATTTTTTCTCGTTTTATCAAAGGCGAAATCACAAGGAAGAAAATAGGTTTGATTTTTGGTATTGCCGCCGTTGTCTTTTTTGTCATGTTTGGAATGACAACTGACACTAGCAAACAAACACAATCAAACACTAACGAAAAAGCGGCAGAACAAAAAACAGAACAAAAACAATTAAGCCCAGAGGAACAAGCCAAGAAAGACGCTGACGAAGCTCTCGCCAAGAAACAGGCAGACGAAGCTAAAGCAAAACAAGAAGCTGAGGCAAAAGCACAAAAAGAGGCCGAGGAAGCAGCGAAAAATGTGCCGGCCGAGTATAAATCTGCCCTCAACAAAGCCACTTCATATTCTAACACAATGCATATGTCCAAACGGGGTGTTTATGATCAGTTAGTTTCAGAATATGGCGAGAAGTTTTCGGCAGCCGCCGCACAGTATGCAATAGACAATGTAAAAGCTGACTGGAATGCAAATGCCTTAGCTAAGGCAAAGACCTATCAAGACACTATGAATATGTCCCCAGCTGGCATTCACGATCAGCTCACTTCTGCGTATGGCGAAAAGTTCACACAATCAGAGGCGGATTACGCCATTCAACATCTTAATGACTAGTAATTTTTAATTTTAAAAAATATAGCACAGGATTAAGCTAAAAAAATTATGGGAATTTTCCAAACAATCGTAAATAAGTATAAAGACGCCAAGCAAAAATCTCTTAATAAAAAAGATTTTAAGCAGGCGTTGCTTCGAGCTGTCAATGACGGAAAAATTACCAAAGAAGAAATTGACGAACTTGATAAAAAGAAAAGCGAGTTTGGTTTAACTGATGAAGATGTAAGAGGAATGAGAGCTGAGATTTTTGCGTCGGCTTTTTCAGCTACCAAAGAAGATCAGCAAGTTACGAAAGATGAGGAGCAGGAACTTGAAAAAATTCAAAAATTTCTTGGTTTGGCGGATGACGAAATTCAGCACAACAAAAAAGAACTTGCTCGTTTGCGTCTTTTGAACGAAATCCAGCAAGGCAATATGCCCACGGTGCAAGTAACGAATTTAATAATGCAAAAGGGCGAAAAAGCATATTGGATTGAACCAGCTACATTAGCCGAAGAAAAAGTTTTACGCAGAAAATATGAAGGCGGTTCACAAGGAATGAGTTTCCGAGTTATGAAAGGTGTTAGCTACAGAGTAGGCGGACACCGTGGGCATATAACTAGCGAAACAGGAGTTGTTGCTGTAAGTAGTGGCGAACTAATCATCACCAGCAAGCGAGCTGTTTTCCGAGGTGATAATAAATCTTTTGCCGTCAAACTAGATAAAATTTTAGATATTCAGCTTTTTACAAATGGATTACAATTTTCGGAAAACAATCGTTCAAAACCAAGATTGATAAAGTTTGCGCAACAAGGAAATCACGATATAATTGGAGCCGTTCTTTCTTACGCAATTAATCATTACGGAGACAAAGAATAGGCGGCGCGCCAGTTTCACTGGCACGAAATTCGGCGGCGGCGGAAAAAAATTGGAATCGGAAAGCGAGGGCGGGCAAAAATTCCTTCCCCCCAACCCCCTTCCTTTTTGCCCGCCCGAGCGATTGGATTTTAAAATTCGGAATTCGGATTTTCGTCAAAAAATGTTCGAACTTCGTTCAAAAAACACCGCCGTGAACAGAGTGAACGAGGAAGAGGAGAAAGCGCCCTGCG
>CAZIIR010000055.1:0-3732 GCA_964539475.1 uncultured Candidatus Saccharibacteria bacterium | reverse complement strand
TGACCCTGGTACTACCCCAGAAAGTGGTTCTTCTGAACCAGGCGCTGGCGACGGCTCATCTTCTGGTGACCCTGGTACTACCCCAGAAAGTGGTTCTTCTGAACCAGGCGCATAAATAAAGATATAGTAAAGATATAGATTTCTATTTAATAGATATCTGAATCTATAAATAATAAAGACCCCATCGGCTTTTGGCCGACAGGGTCGAGAGGAGAGAATCAGTGAATCAGTGGTTGGCAGCAAGTGCTACGTGCTCGTCTTGTCTCCGTAAGACGGCGTAGTTACAACCACTCATTAGTGCTATCTGCCACTCGCTCGCTGTAGCCGGCGGCGGCATAGACTTTGTCTTGTTTGGGTTCACGAGCTTGTAAAGCTCGTAGCCCTGCTCTTTGTATGTCGTGTATGGCAGGTTCATTATCTTCATTGTGTCTAGGTTAATACTGTCCCCAAACACAGAATCCATGCCTGCCCACGACGCAATAAAGCGGGGCTTTTGGTTAAGTACATAGTCCATGTCCATTTTGGCATGACCCAGTACAAACTTGCCCTCCTCGACTGGCATTCGGCCGATATGAAGGTCGTTGAGACCAAACATGTCGATGGTTCGAAGGCCCGAGACGAAAGGGGCTTTTCCTGCGGCGTCGATTGCAAGAGTTTCATTGGGGCCTTCACGTTTCAGGATTTCTCCCAAGAAGGCCCATCCGGTTGAATTCAACCCTGCCTGCTGCTCGTATGTTATCCAACGTGGCGTGACTACCACAATGGTCAACATTCCGGCGATAAGACAAGTTTGGGCCTGTCGGCGCAGGGGAGTGTTTCCCTTCAAGACCCATCGGATTGCTTGGCATAGAGTTATCCAGGCCAGCGGGAAGAGCGTTACCAAGAACCGTTCAAGGTAGATGTCCCCACCGACATAGGGCCAGTAGACAAGCCAGGCTGTGAAGAACCAGTACCGGAATGGAACATTCCAGAATTGGCCCTTTTTGTGCCAGAGTTGCCACAGTGTGGCGCTGGCTAGGATTGTGATGGCCAGGTAGATCCCGGTTTGCCACCAGATGACAGACATGACACCCTGTGCGCTGGTGAGCCTCTCCCCGAGGGATCCGCTCACTTTTGCGTAATAGGTATTCGGCATTAGGTCGCCGTAATACCACAAACGCCAACCAAATTGTCCGGCCATCGCACAGACCGTGCCAATACCCACCACAATTGCTGGTTGATAGCGACGCAGCCCCAGGTAAAGGGTCGAGAGGAGAGGAATCAGGAACCCGTCCGCCCGGAGGAAGATGGATACTGCACAGAGAATTGTAAGTCCCCCGAGCGTTTTCCACCTTGTCCCCATTCGGACGATTTCTTCAGTCAGTAGTACGATGCCAACCTGTACCGCCACCACCGGGACGGTTTCTAATCCCGAAGCGGCCCAGTAGGCAACAGCCGGGGTTATCCCCGTGAGGATAATGGCCCCAACTTTTGCTGTCATGGTTAGGTGACGGCTTCGACTGATGAGTATTAACAACATCAGACCGAAAGTGAGATTGATCAAGAGCGCATACTGGTAGGTCCAGTCTGTGCCAGCAATTGCAATCCCTCCCGCAATCATTAGGGTATACAGAAAGTTGCTATACCCTTCCACCGCCTGTTCTCCAGGGTTGTACACGAGCCCATGCCCCTCTACCAAGTTCTGGGAATAACGAAACGAGATGTAGGCATCATCGTTCCCCTGATCGCCAGCCAGTGTCGCAAAGGCGTTTGTCTGCGAGTACATCGCAGAAAAACCAATCGCCACTGCCACTGCCAACATCAACGGAACCTTGTATCGCCCCAAGAGGGCGACATAGACCTTGATTCTCATAGCGCGAGCCTCCTGCTCTTTTAGAGCTTATATTAGTCCGTCCTGTTCAAAAAAATGACGAAGAACACTAAAATACCTATTTCCATTGTAATACAGTTTTTATAAAAGTCAAGTGCAAGAGCTAGATTGGGGATAAGTGAGTTTTGATACAAAAAACTACCGATGATAGTGGAAGTCCGGTCAATTAATAGAAGTTGGCTGTAAAAGCTTTGTGTAGCAAGGGTTAATTTAAAAGGACATTTACCTTGTCTTTTATAAAACCCCCAAAAAATAGGGGGTAAAATAGATAAAAATAGGTGAATAGGGGCGGGGTTTTTGGGATATTTTTTGATATTAAAATTTAGTTATTTCAAAACCCATCCATATTAATGCACCACAAGTTTAAAAGCTTGACAAATGGGCTAAAAAGTACTAGTAATGCAAAGCATAAGTAGTTCTTAGACGTGCGGTCTGCACGGGGCATAGTTCTTTCCGGGGTTTCCAAGTGAAAACCTCGAGGTTAAATCTTTACAGCGTATTCTAAATTATCTAAAACGAGGCTCTAACTCGTCATTTTTTGCGTATATGCTAAAAAGCATCCTCAAAGCTAATCAGCTAAAAATATTTACCCTGCTACTAGTAGCTGTGGTTGTTTTTGGTGCGGTTAGCTTGCCGATGAATGCCTATGCGGACGAGGGTGGTACAGCTTCGGCTTCTTCCGATTCTTCAACTGGCGACAGTGGAGCGGGGGACAGTGGTAGTTCTGAAGGTGGAGAAAGTGCTGACAGTGGTTCTTCGGGCGAAACCGCCGGTGGAGACTCTGCTGGCGGTAGTAGCGACGAAGGTAATACTGGCGACACTACTTCTACTAGTGGGACCCAAGAAGAGGAGGGTGACACTGTATCGGACACAGGTGATAGTCTATCGGACACTGATTCGGAGACTGGCAACGCCGACACTGACACCGAGAGTGGTGCCGAAGAAGAGACTGGGGATAACTCTGGAGAAGGCGATGGGTCTGTGCCACCTGAAGTAGGTGGTGGGGATATTGGCGGTGTTGAAACCGAACCTAATATTCACCCTGAAGTCGATCCGGTTGACACTGGTACTACTACCGAACCGACCTTACCCGAAGATACCGATACTGGCACTACTACCGAGCCGACCTTGCCTGGCGACGGTGACACTGGTACTACGACAGCTACTACTACTGAACCAACAGTAGGAGGGGGAACAACCGGCGAAGAAGAACCAAATATTCACCCGGCCTTGCTAGAAGATGAGGTGGTTGCCTATCAGCCTCCAGTGGAGGATGTTTCGGCCGAATACGACTTCTTAACATTGGGTGAGGAAGTTTTGCCTCTTGTTGACGAAGATACTTCGGCTGAATACAGCTTCACTACTCTATCGGACACAGCCTTACCTCTTCAGGAGGAAGCCTCGGCGGAATACGATTTTAATACTTTGGCTGATGGGGGACAGCCCCCTCTGGAGGAAGAGCACTCTGTTGAGTATAGCTTTACCACTCCAGGGGACAACCCACCTCCACCACCAGTAGAGGAAGAAGTCTCTACTGAATACAATTTCATAACTCTGTCGGACAATAACCCTCCTATCACTGAGGAGGTTTCAACCGAATACAATTTTACTACTCTATCGGACAGCCAGCCGCCGGTAGATGAAGAGGTGTCTCGGGAATATTTCTTTAGGACATTGTCCGATACAAACCCTCCAGTAGACGAGGAGGTTTCGCGTGAATATGAATTTACGACCCCAGACGATGGCTGTACTAACTGTGAGGTGGACGAAGAGATCTCTAGAGAGTATGACTTTACCACTCCCGATGATGGTTGTACTAACTGTGAAGTAGACGAGGAGGTTTCGCGTGAATATGAATTTAC
>CAZIIR010000054.1:0-3784 GCA_964539475.1 uncultured Candidatus Saccharibacteria bacterium | reverse complement strand
ATTACTGTCACGGGTTTTGACAAAGAGTTGGTGGGCCAGTTTTGTGCCACTGTCCGGTCACACAAGAAGACCGAACCTTACAAGGGTAAAGGTATTCGTTATGAAGGTGAACATATTCGCCGTAAGCAAGGTAAGAAAACAGCTGCTTAGTTTTTAAACATATGATTGGACACATCTTAAAAAAGAAAAATGCTTCCAAAGAACGGCGCCACAAGCGGATCCGGACTCGTTTGTCTGGTTCGGCCGAGCGACCACGTTTGGTTGTTTCCAAGTCTAATCGCTATACCCAGGTGGCTCTTGTTGATGACACCAAAGGTCACACTTTGGCTGCTGCCAACACTAAAGGCGCAAAAGCGCCAAAGGGTAGTGATTTTTCCAAAGTAGTCTTGGCCCAAGCTTTGGGGGTAGAAATTGCCAAGCTTGCCAAAGAGGCAAAAATTACTAAAGTGGTTTTTGATCGGGGAGGTAACCGCTACACTGGCCGGGTCAAGGCGGTAGCCGATGGCGCTCGGGAAGGAGGCCTAGAATTCTAGACTTATATACAAAATACTTTTATAAAATGCCTACACCAAACACACAAAATAATAAGCCAGCCGGTGGCCCAGGGGGAGCCAGGGACAACCGCTCTCGTGGTCCCCGTCGTGGTCCTGGGGGTCGCCCAGGCCGGCCAGAACGGGCTAAGCCAGAATTTGCCCACAAGGTGGTGGATATTCGCCGTGTGACTCGTGTGATGGGTGGTGGTCGCCGCTTTACCTTTTCGGTGGTGGTGGTGGCTGGCGACAAAAAGGGTAAGGTCGGCGTAGGTATTGGTAAAGCCGGTGATACTTCACTAGCTATCGACAAGGCGATGAATGACGCCAAAAAGAGAATGATTGTGGTTTTGCGTACCGAAAACAACTCGATTCGCCACGAAGTCGAAGCTAAATTTGGTTCATCTCAAATTATTATCAAGCCCGCTAAAGGGAAAGGTTTGGTGGCGGGTAGCTCGGTGCGAACAGTGCTTGACCTAGCGGGTGTCAAAGATATCAACTCAAAAATATTATCTCGCAGTAAGAACAAGCTAAACAATGCGCGAGCCGCTATTATTGCGCTGAAGAAATTGCGAGCCGCTTAATTTTTATATATGCAGATTCACGACTTACAACGAAAGACTAAACGCACCAAGCACCGCCAAGTAGGCCGGGGTGGTAAACGTGGCAAAACTTCAGGCCGCGGGACCAAAGGTCAAAAGGCTCGCTCAGGTCGCAAATTGCGCCCGGAGATTCGTGATATGATTAAGAAGCTACCTAAGTTGCGTGGTCGCGGTATTAACGCCAACAAGCCGGTAGGTAAGCCGGTAGTCGCCCTCAACCTAGCGGCTTTAGAGTTAGCCTTTACTGCTGGACAGGTGGTTACGCCAAAGATTTTGGCTGACAACAAAGTTGTTCGTCGGATCAATGGCCGGGTGCCAGAAGTGAAGATTCTTGGTACTGGTGAGTTGACCAAGAAACTAACTATCAAAAAATGTATCGTGTCCGCTTCCGCTAAAACTAAAATCTTAGCTGTCGGCGGTACTCTTTCTAATAAATCCCGTTAGAGTTAACGGACACTAAATTTAGTCTCATTATGAAAAACCAAATTATTATCAACCTAAATCTGGGTATAGGCAGGGACAAATAGTCCGTGTCCTACCTCTAACGGGATGGATAATTTTTTACAAAAAACCAAGCTAGTGCTCGCTGATCGGGGACTGGTCCGTCGTATATTGTTTGTCTTAGGTATTTTGGCAGTATTTCGTTTTGCGGCAGCGGTACCTATTCCTAGTGTGGACCAAGCGGCCTTGGCGCAGTTTTTTGCCAACAATCAATTTTTCGGTCTCCTAAACATTTTTTCTGGTGGCGGTATGTCGAACTTGTCGATAGTGATGCTTGGGGTGTCTCCATTTATTACCGCCTCCATTATTATTCAGCTTTTAACCTTGGTTTTTCCTCAGCTGAAAGATATGTATCAGGAGCAAGGAGAAGCGGGTCGGCGAAAAATGTCTCAATATTCGCGGTTATTGTCGGTGCCACTAGCAGTTTTTCAGGGTGTCGGTTTGCATGTAATTTTAACTCAGCAAGGTATTATTAGTCACCCAACTTTCTATGCCCAAGCCCTAAGTGTTTTGGTGGTGACCGCCGGCTCCCTTCTTTTAATGTGGCTAGGTGAATTGATTAATGAATATGGTATTGGTAATGGTGTATCAATGATTATCTTTGCGGGTATCGTAGCTAGCCTACCTAGTACCTTTTCGCAATTAGTTTCTACTTATGACCCATCGCTTATCCCGACTTATATTGGGTTTATTGCTCTGGCGATTGTCATTGTGGGTGGGGTGGTTATTATTACCGAGGGTGAACGCCCAATTCCAGTCACTTATGCTAAGCGAGTGCGGGGGATGAAGGTGTACGGTGGGACCTCTACTTACTTGCCGATTCGGGTCAACAACGCCGGGGTGATGCCGATTATCTTTGCTTTGTCTATTTTGCTTTTTCCACAGATGATTGTTAATTTTCTAGCGCGGGCGCAGAATTTGGCGGTTCAGGATATATCACGATTGGTCACTTCTTTCTTAGAAAATCCGTGGATTTATGGGGCCTCATACTTTATTTTAGTTTTTGCTTTCACTTATTTCTATTCAGCGGTTACTTTTGATCCACACCAAATTGCCGGCAATCTACAGAAAGGTGGGGCCTTTATCCCAGGGGTTCGTCCTGGTGAGCCAACCGAAATGTATATTGGTAAGATGTTGTCTCGTCTAACTTTCTTTGGAGCGCTCTTTCTTGGGGTTATTGCCCTTTTGCCACTAGTGATGCAAGAGGTGACCGGTATCCAAGCGCTCGCTATTGGTGGAACTAGTCTACTTATCGTAGTGTCGGTGATTCTTGATTTAATCAAGAAAGTTGACGCCCAGGTAACAATGAGGGAATACTAGGCGCTCGGAAATATTTTTCGGCGAGCACACATAATTTTCTGCTGAAAATTTGCTCTGCTCGGGCCGTCGCCCTTGCGCAAGGCTCGGCGAAAAACATTTCCTCGCTTAGTTGAAAAATCATCAAACACTCCGTGTTTGATGATTTTTGGTTTGATTTCCAGACCAGCTCTCGCGCTTGTCCGGCGTAGCTTTAGCGGAGGTGAAAATGTTAAAAAATTATAAACCTCACTTTATTGTTTTAGCATTTGTGATAATAGCTTAGGGGTCTATTTTACGCTATACTCAAGTCGATATGAAAAACAATGAGCTGAAAACGGTTATTTTCATTGGCCGCTCTGGCTGTGGCAAGGGAACCCAGGCTGGCTTAGTGGTGGAAAAGCTAAGAGAAGACGGGCTGGCTCCAGTTTTATATTTAGAAACCGGCGAACGTTTTCGCCAGTTTATTGCCGGTGAGTCTTTTTCCAGTAAACGTAGTCAGGAGGTTATGGCGACTGGCGACCTTCAGCCGTCGTTTCTTTCAACTTGGATGTGGGCCAATGAATTGATAGAAAATATGACCGGAGGAGAGCATCTCGTGATTGACGGTTCGCCCCGCACCCTTGGGGAGGCTCTGACGCTAGCCTCGGCTCTAGATTTTTATGGCCGGCAGGAAGTAGTAGTGGTACATCTAAATGTCTCTCGCGATTGGTCAAAAGCTAGGCTCTTAGACCGAGGCCGGGTCGACGACCTGGAGAGTGGCAAAATAGACAAACGGCTAGATTGGTTTGAAGCTCAAGTAGCTCCAGCGATTGAGTTTTTCAAAAATGATGGGCGGTTTAACTTTTTAGATAT
>CAZIIR010000053.1:0-3808 GCA_964539475.1 uncultured Candidatus Saccharibacteria bacterium | reverse complement strand
AGTATTGTGCTATAATATAGGTTGAACTTGGGTCCTTGTCATCTCAAACAACCCGCTTAGCGGGAGGGAGAAGATACTATGTTTTTTGGACTACTCATTGGTACAGTACTGGCCTTGGCCGTATTGATCCTTGTCGGCATTCTACTGATGGACACTTTTGCCCAAAACAACATGTTTGCCACAACGGTTGAATCCGAGAATATCAAAGCCATAGCAAAGAGTGGTGAACTGGTTAGATTTATAGCGAAGTGTCCCGGTTTTAAACTAGACCAAAACCACAATCTGCTGGATTTAAACCGCTTGACGGGAAACGAAATCTTCCCGGAACCAAAGGAGCGTTTTAAGTTCATCAAGAAGTGGTGGGGAATCCACTGGGTCAGCCTTTGGTGGCCCATGGTAAAAGTGCATGAATTTGAAGTGGTGGCCGATTCTTTTTTAACACAAGAAGAAATCACCGCTCTAGCAAGAAACCGAGGTATTGCAGTGAAAGACCTGGAACCTCAGGACTTGGTCAAATTCGAGATCAGAAAGGTTGACCACTTACGATCCAATTTCACTCACCCGACTGTAGTAAGAGGAGTGGAGCTCGCTGGCGATGGCTGGAAAGTCAATTTCGCTTTCAAAATCGCTGTCCGGGCCTTCAACCCTTTCATTGTCATCTTTCGCTACAAAGGAAAGGTGATGAATGAAGTTGATGCGGGAGTTTCCAACGCCGTTATCTCTTTTTGCGCAGAACCAACCATGAATTATGAGTTACTGAGACAGGAAATGGGGACCAAGCCAGACGCAACAGTACCGTTAGACAATCGACTGGCTCGGAAAATTCTAGACCTAAACGGCTCGGTCACTCCGAACAATCGGTCTGATGATGGCTTACGCGAAAGATTTGGTGTCGAGATTTGTGCGGTCTTCTTGGTCGCCTACGATCTCGACAAAGATTCCAAACGGCAACTGGAAGCATCTATGGCTGTACAAACGGTAAAACTGGAGGCGGAGGCTGCCATAGAGGAAGCTAAGGGCCAAGCCACAGTAAAAGAAATCGGAGCCGTAGCAGAGAGAAAAAGAGAAGTAGAGGTGGGTATTGGTAAAGCCCAAGCAGCCAAGGCGCTTAGGGATGTCCAAATAGAGGGTCTCCCAAAAGGCGCTCAAGAAAGGATTATCAGAGAAGAGTTGAGAGCCAAGGCTATAACCGAAACAAATGTTGCCTCCCTGGTTCTCAACTACGGAGACAAAGAGACCCCCACGGCTGTAATCCTTGGTCCGAACGGACAGCCAATACGACCGGAAGGAGAGTAAGATGGAATCACCAACAAACTTCGAGATTGGTCTGATGGTCATCCTCTTGACCATCATCACCATTATCGTCGGATCACTTTTCCTGATGCGCGTCCTGAAAAGGAAGGCGGCCACCCGTAACACAGGAGGAATTCCAAACGGACCAGCTCCAACTGGCCAACCAGGTCCAGGCACTGGAGCAGCTGCAGCTGGCAACAACCAGCAAACACCAGCCAGGACCCCCCGAAAGAAAGGTTGTCTGTGGTGGGTAGTGGTGATCCTTGTCATCGCCACCCTCGCTGGTGCCTGGTGGTGGAGCCTGGGCTGGGCAGCCGAAAAAGCGGCCAGCCCTTATGCCGAAAAAGCGGTAAACCACACCTGGAAATGTCGCATTGCTTTCACCACAGGACGAAAGTCTGTACTGGTGAACAATGCCAACATGGTCCGCTATGAGGTCATCGGACAAAGAACCGTGTTGGTGTTTGAGGTCTTCTACGACCAACGGCAATGTGAAGACGTGCAGACCTGCACGTTCGAGTTCGACTCCCAAAAGTCGAACAAGGGCACATTTGCCAATAGTTGCCCGGAAGATCGCGGCACTTGGGACTTCAACCAAAATGATGGCAGGCCTGGGATTTTCTACGGTCGTTTCCGAAGTGATACAACCGGAGAAGAGGGCTACTTTGAACTTTATCGCACCTCTTAACTAAGAGGTGCAGACGGGCCGGGTTTCTCGCAAGAGAAACCCGGCCCATTTTCATACCAAAAAAATCGGCCGCGCTAGGCGTGGCCGATTTTTCTTTCGTTCTTTTTTGTCTCTAGCTACTACAACCAATAGTGTTGCAAATAATATGCAAAATACCATTGACGGAAACCATAATAAACAAACCGACTACTCCCCACACCATATGCCGTTTACCATCGGCCACGTCGCCACCATTACCAGCGGTCCAAATAAATTCGACTAGGCCGTAAAAGAAAACCGCTACCGCCAAGCCAAACATAAAGAACACAATTGGGTCCACAATGACCGTCACTACCGCTCCCAAGAGCGGAATATCCGTAGCAGCATAAGCAACAGAAAACACAGCTAGAGAGTTAGACTTAATTACCGATTAGGGTTTAGGTCATCTGGACCAACTTCGGCACTATCTTGGTCAATACTGAAGGTGTCGCCGATAAAGTTAACCAAGCCCCAAATGGAAACCATAACGAAGAGAGCGACTACGCCCCAAATCATCATATGGCGACCATCCTTTCGCTTGTCTTCATCACCAGCATTCCAAATATACTTCACCAAGCCCCAGAAGAAGGCAATAACCGCCAAGGTCATAAGCAGGCCCACTAGGTTGTTGACGATAGTGGTGACCGAACCCAACAAGTTGTTAATATTACCACCATAAGCCTGAGCTGAAGCAACCACCGGCAAAAGCACAGTTAGAACTGGAAGCAAAACATTTGTCACTTTGGACATTTTTTTAAAATAAAGCTAATAAACAAACTTACTAATATATACCATATAGTTTAACAAGCATTGGGGAACTATACACGAAAGTAATCCACAAGCGTTACTCTTACAATTAATTAGTCGTTACCATTATCGGTAGCTGGATCATAATCAGGAATAATTGACCCAGAACTACCCCCCGAGTTCCCCCCTGAACCACCTGAGGTTTTTGGTAAAACACTATTAACTGTCGGAGCTGAACCATAACTTTCTCCCCCAAAAATAGTATTGGAGATAAGCTTTACTAGGCCCCACACTGAGACCATAACAAAAAGAGCGACCACTCCCCAGACCATAATCATTTTCCCCTCATCTTTACCACTACCGGCACTGTAAATATATTTCACTAAGCCCCAGAAAAAAGCGACGAGCGCCAGGGTCATTAAAATACCCACCGCTGGGTTTACTAAACTGCTAGTAAATTTAGTTAGTAGTCCACCAAGCGAAACTTCACTAGCTGGTGCCTGGGCCAGAGCCACAAAAGGCAACAAATACATTCCCCCACTTCCTCCTGCAATAAATAGCTTCTTCATTTTTTTTATAGTTAATAATAGACTAACTTATAAATTATAACCTATCCCCGCCAGACTTCCACCGCCCCAGTTACCCCCGGCTGGCGCTTTAGCTGGTTGATGGTGGCATCAATAGCGGTGGCTAAAATAAACGCCCCCAAGACCAGCGCCGCCCCGATCACAGTGTAGAAAAAAACATCTTTGGCTTTTTTCAGCTCCGTATCTTTACCCCGCGCCCAAACAAACAAGAAACCAGAGTAAATAAACATCACCACTAAAAATGGCGTGGAAATAGTTACCACAATATCGAGTACTTTAGCGACAAATTCTTGAATTGTAGAAACACTGATAGGGTTTTCGATTTGGATTAATGGTTCATTTCCTTGGACCTGGCCTAAAATTATGCCTGGAGTGGCTACTCCTATCAAAACTGAAACCAGAAAAAATAATTTTATTTTGTTCATATATTTATTGTTTAAACAAATCAAGTAAAGAGCGCCCTACCCCACTGGCT
>CAZIIR010000052.1:0-3937 GCA_964539475.1 uncultured Candidatus Saccharibacteria bacterium | reverse complement strand
AGATTGAGTTTACACAGTGCCGAATATTTTTCGGTGTCATATTTTCACCCATAAACACATGGCCCAGGTGCCCACCACAATTGGCACAAACTATTTCTGTCCGCTTTCCATCGGTATCGACAGTTTTTAAAACCGCCCCGGGTATTTCGTCGTCAAAGCTGGGCCAGCCACAATCTGATTCAAATTTGTCTTTAGAGTTGTAGAGCGGGGCCTCACATTGTCGGCAAACATAGACCCCGGTGGCTTTCGTATTTACATATTCGCCCGTAAAAGGCGCCTCGGTCCCCTTGTCTATAATCACGTGTTTTTCGGCGGGAGTTAGGTTTTTCATTAGAGTATTATAGCTCAACCAATACTGCTGGCTATTTATTTAAGACAAAAAATCTAACCCAGCCTGCCAAGCCTCATCGGGGGTATTAAAAACTTTATAACCATATTTTTCTGCGTCCTCTTTATAGCGAGGACGTTCACAGTTAAAAAAACTATCAGCCTCTAATTTTTGTAATTCTTCGGTTTTACCCCAACGCGGGTCTTTGTTATTTCTTTCTAAAATTTGTTCCAGCGACTCACCAAGTAAAACAATGCCGGGTATACCTAAGTCAGCGTGGGCCAAGTGGGGCAAAATATTTACGCCTTCAAAAATTACCGGTTTTTCCTCGCTATTATATTCTTCTATTTTGGCTAAAATAGCCGGCCACAACCCTTCAGATTGTTCAACTAAATTCTGCCATTGCTCACCATAACTAGTATTTGTGTAATAAGTATACTCATCTTGGTCGAGATAAAAATTTATCCATTTTTTATAACGGCCATCTTTGACTAAATCTTCTCTAATATCATCAACAGAAACACAAACACCACCAACTTCTGCCGCTAGCTTTTTACCAAGATATGATTTTCCAGCAGTTGGAATGCCGGTGATAAATAGTCTCTGTTTGGTCATTTTTTTAAAACTGGCGGAGAGAGGGAGATTCGGTCACAAATATTTTTCTGTTGAAAAATTTCGCGACCCCGTCTCGGCACCGTCGTGCCTGCGACTTTCGAATCTCCCTCTCATTTTATCAGACGCCAGGTTTGGATACCTACATTTATTCGGTATCCAAACCAGCCGTTGCGGAGAGAGGGAGATTCGAACTCCCGATACAGTTGCCCGTATGCCGGTTTTCGAAACCGGTGCCTTCAACCACTCAGCCATCTCTCCAGATTGGCAGGTAAAATCCGAGGAATTTACCTAGTGCCTACATCCTACCCTAACTCTTGGCTTTTTTCAAAAAAATGTTATATTAGTTTTGTTATTTTGGCCCTATCGTCTAACGGTTAGGACATCGCCTTTTCAAGGCGGTAATCAGAGTTCGATTCTCTGTAGGGTCACATGAGACAAAAAATATTAAACTGCTTTAATATTTTCTGCGATGTGTGAAGTCGGAGCTATGTTTTCTTAGCAAAGAAAACGAGCGAGACCGGGTCTGGAAAATTCACGAGTGGCGACGAGTGAATTATTGTGGACCACAATAGATAAGACTGCGAAGCAGACAATAATGATGTAAGAAGATAGTTTAAGCGCCCAAGGAGATAATAAAACTGCTCGGGGAATCCCCCGAGCAGCTAGCAAACATCATCATATGATTCTTTTGGCGACCTCTACCACCTTGCGGCGGCATACTTGGAAACGATCAAGTTCTATTTTCTCCTTCTCGTATGTTTTCCCAAGTATCTCGACGATATTCCTCAGCGCCTCTTTCCCAGCCTTGGGATAGAGCCCCAAAAGTTCTTCGAGGCCGCCTCCGTCGTCGAGACCACGGACAGAAGAATACGTGGCCACGTCGGTCTTTGTTTCCACTCCTCCGTGCCTGCGGCCGGGACCAGAACCATCCCACCTCTGGAATCCGATCTTTACCTCATAGACCGCTTCCCAAAATACGAGTCCTGCTTCGCTCAAGTAGAGACCCTTTTCTGTCAATCTCGTCGGCGAGGTTGAGTGGTCGTATTCTTTTGTGAGCACAGCCAGACAGAACAATCTTGTCTCTGGGGTGAGACCTTCCCCTAGAGATAGAATCTCGGGCGCTGTTGCCCGGAAGTGGTCGGACCTTATGTACTTATCGCCCCGCTGCTTGATTGTCCAACCACTGGCCAAGTGCCCTACCTCTGGCTGACAGATTTCCAGGACCTTTCGCAGAATACTGGCCCAATCAGCCGGCGAAAGCTGATCGGTGGTTATGGGCGGGTGCCCGTTGAGAACAATATCAAGATTGTTCCCTGTCTCAGTATCATTCATTTTCAAACCTCCCTACCTGTGTTGGTTGTGGATAAACAAAGCAATTTTTCTGGCACCAGACTACTTGAAAATTCTTCAAAACGCAAGGGTCTATTTTCTTTTATAATTAATCTAGAAATTGTTGACGGTGTTTGATACACTGGGTTGTGCATAGGATTCGTCTCTCTATAATTAGAGATTTTAGCCCAAGGAAAAGGTAACCCCCTGGAACCAGTAGTCATGCTCAATCTCGAAAAATATAAAATCATCATAGAAAACCCAAAGGGTAGCTATAAATCGTTTGAGACCGAGGGCGACAATATTTGGCAAAGTTACCCTCTCAAAGGTGTTACCTACCCGGTGAACTATGGTTATATTAGTGGCTATACCGGCGAAGACGACGCCGAATTAGATATTTTTGTCGGTTCAGGAAACCAGTCGGGATATATAAAAGTCTGGCGACTAGACGTACCCGAAGAAACCAAATTTTTTGCTAATCTAACAGAAGAAGAACTTCAGCAAGTTGTGAACACTTTTTCTCCTGTTCTTATAGAACACAAAATTCTTGATGAAGAAAATTTTGAACAAAAAATATCTAGATTTAAAAATCAATAAATATTTATAAAATGAAACTTATTACTCTCAACACTTGGGGCGGCCGGGTCCGGGAACCCTTTCTACAGTTTATAACCGATAAATCAGCCGAGATTGATGTCTTTTGTTTCCAAGAGATATATTCTCAAGCTGAAGGCAAAGAAACTCAAGAAGAATATAAAAACGATAACTTAGATTTATTTGGTGAACTCTCTAATATTTTAAAAGAAACTCACACTGGCTATTTCAGTCCAGCCCTAAGCGACTATTATGGCTTGGCCACTTTTGTTCGCAACGGACTAAATGTTTCTGACCATGGCGATACTACAATTTTCAACGGCATAACTGGCAATTATTCTCAACATCGTCGCAATCTTCAATATACAAAGATAGATAATACTTTAGTCTGCAATATTCATGGCCTCTGGAACGGCCAAGGTAAAACTGATACGCCTGACCGAATTGAACAGTCACACAATATTCAGAAGTTCTTGCAGGGTCGATCAGAAAAAATAGTTTTGTGTGGTGATTTTAATCTTTTACCAGACACTGAAAGTATGTCTATCTTAGAAAAAGATTTGGTTAACTTAATTAAGAAATTTAATATTACCAACACTCGGAGCCAGCTTTATACCAAGTCAGAAAAATTTGCTGATTATATTTTAGTTAGCCCATCTATTGAGGTAAGGTCTTTCGAAGTCCTGCCAGATGTTGTATCAGATCATCTCGCTCTTCAGCTAGATTTTATATCTTAAATTATGAAAATCCTCGCCATCGAAACTTCCTGTGACGACCCCAAGTAGTACATCCTCGTGAACTCGGATGACTACGGGGCAAGATGTGGTGATATAACTTTCAGTGTGATTAAATACTTTCAATGATAATTCTAGCCATAGAGACTTCGTGTGACGAGACCGCAATCAGTATTGTGGAGGCATCGGGCGACCAAACATCGCCCTCTTTTAAGGTACTTTCGCATATTGTCTCGTCACAAGTGGCGCTCCATGCCAGCTGGGGTGGAGTCGTACCCAACCTCGCTCGGCGTGAACATATTGCAAACCTCATACCAGTTTTAGAAGAAGCTCTCAC
>CAZIIR010000051.1:0-4111 GCA_964539475.1 uncultured Candidatus Saccharibacteria bacterium | reverse complement strand
TGCGGGCCATAGGGCCAGTTTAGCATGAGTGAGGTTTTGTTTGTCTACCGTGCGGGCTACTCGAGATTCAAACTTTGTACCTCAAGCCTTGTAAGGGTATTCTAGCAGATTTTCAGAACCGATTCCGATGTCTCCGCATAGGTCTCTCTTTTATATCAATTGCAACAAATGCAACAACTTTTTTGGTTTCTAAAAAGTGCAAATGGTGCAAGGGCTTGCAAATGGTGCAAATGTATTGCGTAGTATATTAGAGAACATCCCTCCTCTCTTGTCCATATTGTCAGCAAATACTTGAGTATGGGATACTATGTGTACGAAGCTCGTCGGAGCTTCCAGCACATTCGAAAACTCCATACGTCGAAATTCTTTGGTGGGTACTTGAGTCACTTGTGACAACACGGTATTAAATGAGCCCTAGATTTCAGTTAATAACAACCTTTGCAGGGTTATTGTTGCTTGAAATTTGAGGCTCTTTTTGCTTTCTATCTTTCACTACATCCTTGTTAGGAAATTGGTGTTTTTGTTGTGCTGATTATTAATTAGTAATCAGTAAACATATGAGTACAAAAACTCTCTCTTGGAAAACAGAGAAAAGAAAGGTGCGGGACCTCGTGGAATACCACGGAAACCCGAGAGTTATCAGCGACCGCCAAATGGAAATCTTGCAGGACAGTCTCGCAAGATATTCGCTTGCGGAAATACCTGCCATCAACTTGGACAACAAGGTCTTAGCTGGGAACCAAAGATTAAAAGCTCTGGTCTTGATGGGAAAAGCGAACGATGAGATAGACGTTCGTGTTCCATCACGCAAGCTCACGAAGAAAGAAGCCGAGGAATACCTCCTTCTTTCGAATCGTAGTGGTGGTGAATGGAACTGGGATGCACTTCAGGAGTTCTCTCCTGACCTGCTTCTTGATCTCGGATTCAGTGACGAAGACCTGTCTCGGATATGGGACGACGCTCTTGAGATAAAGAACGAATCATCGTTTGTCTTCGAGGAAAAAATAAAAGAAGCAGAACATACAAAGATACAGGTCGGAGACATGTTCGCTTTGGGTGATCACAGAGTCATCTGCGGATCGTCCGAGGATCCAGAAGTTATTAAGCGATTGGTCGGTAACAAAAAGGTTGATGCCATTAACACAGATATCCCGTACAACATCGGTCTGAACTATGACTCGGGCATCGGACAGAAGCAGTCATATGGCGGAAAGACGAACGACAAGAAATCAGATGTCGACTACAAATTGTTTGTATCAAAACTCATCGAAAATGGATTGTCAGTAACGAAGCCAGATTCGCACTGGGCGATATGGTCGGACGAACGGTACAACGGAGTGATTCAGGACTTGTACAAGGAGCACAAAATCGCTTTCAAGCGGACGTGCCTGTGGATCAAGTCGAACCAAAATCCCACACCAAAGATTGCGTTCAACAAGTCAGTTGAATTCTGCACCTATGGACTTACAGGAAAACCGTTCATCAATGAAAAGTTAACGAACCTAACCGAAGTGATGAACAAAGAAGTTGGGACAGGTGCTCGCCAGACTGCCGACATTACCGAGCTTCTCAACATCTGGCTCGAAGATCGCCTGCCTACTGGAACTTACTCACATCCGACTATGAAGCCACCCACACTCTATGAAAAGTTCCTGAGACGTGTGACCAAGCCAGGAGATATCGTGCTTGATATGACCGCAGGATCAGGAAGTTTACTCATTGGGTGCGAGCAGATGAAGCGAGTCGCGTTTCTCTGCGAGATCGAGCCAGTATTTACTCAAGTAATAATAAATCGCTATGAAGAACTCACAGGAAACAAAGCAAAAAAGATTAGTTAAAAGTGGTGACATCGTCATGCTTGGAAATCACATCCTCGGATGTGGGGATTGTAGAGACAAGGAGTTTGTGAAGAAAGTTATTGGAGACAAAAAGGTCTCACTCGTGAACACCGATGTGCCGTATGGGGTCGCCCTCGTTGAGGGATCACGTGGATTCAAGACTCCGCTCAAGAACAAGGTTATCGAAGCAGATCACTTGCAGAGCGACGAGGAGTACGAATCGTTCACCAGAGAGTGGATATCCGCAATCAAGCCACACCTTGCCCCGAAGAACTCGTTCTACATCTTCAATTCGGACAAGATGGTGTTCGCACTGCGGAATGCGATGAAAGCCGAGGAGGTGAAGTTCGCCCAGCTCCTCATCTGGCTCAAGACATCAGCCGTGGTCGGTCGGCTCGATTATGCTCCACAGCACGAACTGATCGCCTATGGATGGTTTGGTACGCACTCATTCAAGAAGCCAAAAGACAAGTCTGTCTTGGTATGCCCGAAGCCAAGCAAGAGTCCACATCATCCGTCCACCAAGCCTGTGAACTTAATCCGCAGACTCATCCTCAACAGCTCGTCACTCGGTGACGTTGTCTATGACGGGTTCCTTGGATCAGGAACCTGTCTCTTGGCGTGCGAGCAAGCAAAGCGTTCCTGTATCGGCATCGAGATTGACGAGGAGTACTGCCAGACCACGATTGATAGATGGGAAAGGCTCACGGGAGGGACGGCGAAGTTTAAGGATTAAAACGTATGCCGAAAAGTACGAGAAAAAAGAAACTCTCTGGAGCCGAGAAGAAAGCAGAAACGATACGAGAGCGACAGGATCTGCTGAAACGAAAACTCCTTGAGATATTGGAAGAAGCTCCGAACCTCGGTGCGGCTCTTTCTCGTGTCGGCATAAATCGCTCGACGTTCAGTAGATGGAGGGAGGATGATCCAAACTTCTCTCTCGATGCCAATCAAGCCATTGAGCGTGCCATTGATCATACCGCTGACAATGTCGAGCTTGCACTTCTTTCTAGTGCTCGAGACGGAAAGGTTCCTGCTCAGAAATATTATCTGCATCACAACCATCCGAGATACATGCCGAAGCGATGGGAGGAGCAACAAGCTAACCCACTGACTGAAGAACGGAAACAGCAAATCTATCGAGCTATGAAAGCATGGGATGATTCACGTCGTGACTACGAGGACGAGCGTGACGAGGATTATGACGGAAGCGATAGTGACATCTATCGTCCCTCAGATGATCCCTATGACGAAGATGGGAATCTGAAGAAGAGATAACTTTTATCTACGCATTCCCGATGTTTGCAATTCCAATTATTGCAAAGAGTGCGAGAACGATTGCGATGCCTATAAAAATCTTTCTGCCCAAGGACATCTTCCTGTTCTTGAATTCTTTCTGAACCTCCTCGAGGGTCTTTCCTTGGTCGGCAAGTAGTTTCATTCCGATCGGTGTATTGATTGGAATGAGTGTTGTCGCACGACAGACGGTACACACCTTATGACGGGAAGATGATCGCCATATTGAATAAATTAAACCAGGGATAATAAAACAGAGCCAAAGGATAATCTCGATAAGAGTATTTCCTTTGACTGCTGTTTTGGGATTATCAATGTTTCCACATGCAGAGCATATAAATTGTTGTGCCATATTTTGTTGATCGCGTTTTATTAGTAATACTCGATATTCAGGTACACAAAAACCCGGACACCAAGGTGAGTCTTGCGACTCCTACACAAGTTTCCCTGTGCAACGCGATCAACGCCCCTGATGCCGGGGTTTTTATGTTGATCGCGTTTTTGACCATATCCTAGAGAACACAAGGTTCTTTAGGGGTTAGGTCTGCTATTCAGTTGTGTAAGGACATAATACCAAAATTCATGGTATTAGTCAGTACTTTAGCTTAGGTTGAGAGGTTTGTGTAGCGGGAGTTACCAACACACCAAGTAAGGTCTTTTTTGAAGGAGACAGATAGACTCTCTTGTTTAAGTAAAATTAATCACAAAACTGTACATGCCCATACTACATGTACCTTGAACTGATGAACCAGCCTTAGACGTGCCAATGTCTATAATTTCTTCTCCAGTTTGGGGAAGTATCTTTTGGTATCCGATCGAACGAATCACCAAGGCAGAAGAACAGTCATACGTACCATTGGTTCTAACAATCAGTTTTGTCGGAACGTCAGCTTGCGCAGAAGAGACTCGGGGAGAATAGCCGCCTTTCGCATCGATGGTTATGTACTGAACACCATCCCTTATTTCAATATTCTGCC
>CAZIIR010000050.1:0-4243 GCA_964539475.1 uncultured Candidatus Saccharibacteria bacterium | reverse complement strand
CGACAACATTCCCGTTGTCGTGTGCGAGGGCGGGTTTGTTGTTTTATGAGAAAAAATTATTTATATTTGATTTAGAAAGGAGGCGACAAGCTGTGGCCAAACAAAACAAACTGCCAGTGGTTAGCCCCAAAATTGTTATCAAGGCCTACACTGAGGCCAACTGGGCCTACTCTGAAATAACAAAAAAGGTGGCTAAGCCAACCACCCCAACCACCAGTAAAAAGTGAAGCCAGTTTGAGTTTAAATACTCTGACTGGCTTTAAATTTTAATTAGACCAAAGTTGCTTGAACCGCTATAATGATATTAATGTCCGCAAGATATTTTCATTATCTAGCTGTTTTTTTAGTGTTCGGCACTTTATTTTTTTCTTATACCGGTGTCAGTGCCCAATCTGTTGACGACCTAAAAGACCAAATCAGTTCAAAAAATAGGGAAATCGCCCAGCTTGAGCGAGAAATTGCTGAATATCAACAAAAACTTACCACCACCAAAGGTCAGTCGGCCAGCCTCCGTGCCGAACTAACCCGTCTAGAAACCACCAAGAAAAAACTAGAAACCGATGTCGCTCTCACCCAGAAAAAAATCGACAGCACCAGTCTGACTATTAAAAAACTTGGTGGAGAAATATTAACCAGTAGTCAAAAAATTGATCAAAACCAGGTAGCGGTGGCGGAAGCTCTACGAGCGATCGGGTTTAGCGACCGGGCCAACTTGACCGTTGCCCTGCTCGAACACAACACTTTGTCCGAGTTTTTAGGTTCTATCAACTCCCTCCAGACCTTACAAAAAAAACTCGAGGATAGAATTAAGGATTTAAAACAAGCTAAATCTAGCTTTGAAGCGGAAAAAACCGCCTCCGAAAAAGAAAAAGACCGGCTCGCAGGACTACAAGTTAAACTAGCTGACCAGAAAAAAATTGTCGCGCAAAACCAAACTCAAAAAAATACTTTACTGGCTCAAACCCAAAGCCAAGAATCTACCTACCAACAAATTTTAGCTGACCGGATTGCCAAAAAAAATGCCGTCGAAACGGAAATTAAAAACGCCGAAAGTAAGTTGAATTTAATAGTAAACCCTGGCGCCCTGCCAACTACTGGCCGAGGGGTCATAAGGTGGCCAATGGATAAAGTAGTGGTCACCCAATATTTTGGCAATACACCTTTTGCTACCGCCAATGCCCAGATTTATCACGGCAAAGGACACAATGGTATCGATATGGCCGCCGCCGTGGGAACCCCAATAAAAGCAGTGCTCGATGGGGTAGTGCTTGGGGTGGGTGACACCGACACCGCCTGCAAAGGGGCCTCTTATGGCAAATGGGTAATGGTCAAACACCCCAATGGCCTATCTAGTGTCTATGCTCATTTGTCTTTAGCTAAAGTAGTAGAAGGACAAACAGTAAAAACCGGTGATGTTATTGCCTATAGTGGGGCAAGCGGATATGTCACTGGCCCTCACTTGCATTTTACCCTTCTGGCCTCCGATGGTTCCCAAGTTGGCACCTTACAATCGTCAGTGCCTGGTTGCGGAGTGTATCGACTGCCACTAGCCAAGCAAGAAGCTGTACTAAATCCATTGTCTTATTTATAATTAGGGGAGTATGAAAAATAAATCTTCAGGTTTTGTTAAACTTATTGTTTTACTACTAGTAGTGATTATTGCCCTGGCCTATTTTCAGATAAATCTTAGGGAAATTTTTGCTTCAGAGGCCTGGAAAGACAACTGGGAGGCTATCCGCAGTCTAGTAGAAAATATTTGGGACAAAATCCAACCCTTATGGTCCAATTATGTGGCCCGGCCAGCACTTTGGGTATGGCAAAACTGGATTTTGGGCTGGGCTTGGCCCCTAGTATCGAGCTGGTTTGAAAACCAAAAATAGCCAAAAACCCTTATTTTAAGCCATAGTTTCACGGTCTAAAAACGCTTGACACCCAAACAGGGGTCTGCTATAATATTGACAGTTATATATTGTGTGTGTGATAATATGTAACTTAAATCAAAACAATCACGCAAAACACTGCTCAGTGTTTTTTTGTTTAGATTTGGCTGTTCCCACTACAAGTTACTGCCAAGTCTAGCCAATTAGAACTAGCCCTACGGCTTATAATACGTACATTACAAATAGGCATGGCAAGCCTAATAGCTTTCTCAAATATAACTCCTACCGTTGCTGAAGGTCCGATCTCGATCGCCCCTGACGCCCAGGTGGAAGTTGCGCAAATCGCCACTGAACCAGTAGTCGCCGAGACTCACCCAGCCAATCAGGCAATTCCAGAGCTCATCCAAAAAGAGAGTAAGGAATACGGAGTCGACGCAAACCTCGCTCAAGCGATTGCATTCTGTGAAAGCAACCATCGACAGTTTACTGACGATGATGGGACAGTCCTGCGCGGGGTGCATAACCCACTCGATGTTGGTATTTTCCAAATCAATGAAAAATATCACCTGAAAGCCAGCCAGGAACTCGGTTTAGACATTTACAGTACCGAAGGGAATATAGATTATGCCCTTCAACTTATGAGTCGCGAAGGCGCTCGTCACTGGAAAGCAAGTCAGCCGTGCTGGTCCCAAAAATAAAATAAACCCCCGCCGGCTACGCCGGCGGGGGTTTATTTTATCCACAAGGGGAGTGTCAAATAATTTATATGTTTTGCTATGATACAAAAGTCGCCCGATTAGCGACTTTTTCATTTTTAAAATTTTAGACTACCGACTACCCCTTTACAGATATGGAGCAACTACAAAAAGACCTAATTGAATTAATGTGGCAACTACCGGCGATTCTGGTTTGGTGGGCCTGGCTCTTATGGCAAAAAATTAAAACTAACCTAGCTACTCAAAAAATTAAAGATTAGAATTATTTTCTTGCAGATTTCTTTTTTTCCGATATTATACAAAAGCTAATTCAGTGTCACCCTTGCTGGTAATTGCAAAGCAGAAAACTGTGAACCTAGTTTTGATTGAGATTAGGGGAGTCGCTATACTGCACCAGCAAGGGTACGCTGACCATATGCCTGCCGGCCAAACCGGCAGTTTTTTATTTTATATTGACGACTCCCCTAAAATTTTAAATTAAAATAGGGAAGTGATATTAAAAAAGAGACCCCGTATGAGGTCTCTTAATCCATTTGGTCGGGGCGGGACTGTGCCGGTACAGTCTAAGGGGCAGGGTCATTGTTTCTTAGGCAAGCCCATCTGTTGAAGGTTGTCGACCGACGCTTCCGTCCCCAGGCCCGTCGCAAACCCGAGTCTACCATCCTGACTCAAGCACACCCAGACCAAATAGATAAAATCAAAATACCAAACTTAATTTTATTAATCAACTAGATCTTAATTGAAAGATAGGGGGCATAGAATTAATCAACTTATTTAGAAACTTTGCTGTACGGGCATTTTAGAGGCCAAGTTTTATGAATGCTGAGTGGCTTATATGGAGGCTTATCTAAGCTGGTTTATTATAGGTACAGTGTCGCAAAATCTATGTTGTGCGACACTATATTAGTAAAACCTTGGTCTGTATCCTTATTACTTTATTTATCTTTTTTATTACTCTTTTCTATTTTTACTCACTCCTCTCCTCCACCGGGCCACGAGTTTTTATTTTTCAGAAAATAAATAGATTTAAATTATAAAAACCAATTTAGGCCCCCTCCCCCGGGCGCCACCAGGGGAGTGTCTAATATTAAATTTAGATAATTACTTATTTTTAACCAACACCACTCCCCTTGCTTTTTTTCTGAATATATGGAAAATAGAAAGTTGGTGCACAAACAAAAACTTTTGGAGAGAACCGTATATGTCATACCCCACCGGTCGTGTCCATCGATCCACCTCCAAGAAACCCGCTCAGGAAAAAATGACGAGTAAGGCCGTTCGCCGACAACAGGAAGTCGGGCAGACGCCGGACAATAAGTATCGGCAGCACATCTGCCTCCTGCAGAAACTCCGGGTCTAGTTCCTTTTTTCCGATTTTTGCTAGTCAGCAGTCTTCAGCCCCGCGTCACGTGCACCCGCGGGGCTTTTTTTATGCTAATATATTTTTGACCACCTACTAGTCTTACGACAAAATTTCAGCTGTAGTTTTGGTAGTGCAGGCAATAGCTGATCTTTTGATGCCTGTCGCAACAAAAGATCGTCGCTAGTAGGTGGTCTTTTTTATATTCCAGGACAATTGGCCGCCGGGGTGTATCCAGCAGCCCTTGCTTCTTCGGCCGTGGCAAACCAAATTTTATTTTCTTCCTT
>CAZIIR010000049.1:0-4348 GCA_964539475.1 uncultured Candidatus Saccharibacteria bacterium | reverse complement strand
GGTGATCAGCTCCCCAAACCTCGCTAATTCGATCGAAACCGCGTTCCTTTTTGTGAAGTAAGTATCCGCAATCCGACGCAAAATCTTCGTTTCTACATCCCCGCCCCCTGCACCTGCCACGAGAAATTACTGCAGGTCGTATCCCGACACCCGCACTTCCACCCACCTCCCTGCACACTGCAGGTCATCCCGACCAGGTAGGTGGGTGAGCCCGTCCCGGAAGTGGAGACATTGGCATCCGTGATCGTCGCGGAGACGGAGCCTTGGCACCATTCGCCATTGAGGGCGCCGGTGCAGGTACCGGTATATTGTCGCCAGGCGGTGGTGACCGCATCATACCAGTAGCCTTTGGTGTAGACGATTCTCGTCGTGTCGCCGGTTACGCCGGTCGTGAGATTGATCGTATGGGTGTCCGCGCTGTTGCATTGGGTGTTCACAAGGTTGGTGCCGGTTTGAAACGCGTCGTATGGAGCGCCATAGGAATTGTAGGCGGCTTGGGAAAAGTTTGAGATGGTGACGGTGTTGCAGAGTTGAAAAGATTGCTGAGGAATTTTGAAGGCGACCATTTGAGCAAGATATCGATGAGCGACTCCAAAGGTTTGTGTCGAAGCGATACTTCCGGCGGCCGTCTGAATCATATCCTGGCTCGCTAGGTCTTTGTTGTTGACGGATTGCCTCTGGGTAAAGTTGGCTCCGGCAGTGATGCTGGTGGTACCTTCATCGTCCATAACGGCACCGAAAATGAGGTCGCCGTTTTGTGTTGTTGTCCCGGCAGTGCTCGTCACATTGTTGGATGTAGTCGTGGCATTGGCGATATTCGTCCTCGTAATATCGACACTCGAGAGAGATCCGTACTCATGAATAAGGAGGCGTCGATAGCTGGATGATGCATTTAAAGTAGCCGTAACTGTTGTCGCACCCCCTTGAATGCTCAAGGCGTAACAAATGGCGAGTGATTGATTGTTGCTACTGTCATAGGCAGTGGTGGCTGTCTGATAAGTATTGCCGCGAGAGTCGGAGCAAGACACGGTTGCATTGCCTCCCCAGGATATGGCGGCAACAATAGAGCCTCCGGCAGTGACATTGATTGAGAATGATTGCGCGATGGTAGAAGAACTCCCATCATTGGTAGTGGAGGCACCTTGAATGTAGGAGGCTGGAGAAACGGGAGGAGCATTTTGAGTCGTCGCGCCGACGACATTGCTCCAGCCGGAGAGGTTCCCGGCGGCGTCGGTTGTGCGGACGTGGTAGTTGTAGAAGGTATTGGCGGTAAGACCGGAGTCGACAAACGGTGAAGCGGTAGGAGTGCCGACTTGGGTGAAATTGGAACAGCCGGAACCTTGGCAACGTTCGACCTGGTAGCCGGTGACGGCAATGTTGTCAATGGCAGGGTTCCAGATGACGGTGATGCTTGAGGAGGAGGGCGCCGTGGCAGTGAGAGTGGTGGGGGAGGTTGGAGGGGTAGTGTCAGAAGTACCACCACCAACAGTACAGCCAACACGCTCTGTCGAAAGAATCAAATTATCCCAGTCTCGATATTCCGAAGACGCTATTCCCTGATTCATATAGTTCTCCAATCGAAAAATATTGATGCCATAGGTACTGTATGTTCCCATAAAGTTCAGTCCTGTTCTATTGGCATCTTGTACACCATCAATCCAGAGAGTTTGAACACCATCGGAGTTTCCCGAGGTATTCAGCTTGACGTAGCCCTCAACACAGCGCCAGGTATTCGCGCTCGCGGATCCAAAGATATTGTTTGTTCCCGTATTGAGTCCCAGCCAATAGAGTCCGTTAAAATCATTCCATCCGTTTGTAATGACCGTGTTGTTGGTACAAGACGGCGAACCAGCCGGATAAGCACCACCTCGACAGACACCGCTTGCCGGATCGACAGAGAGGAAATTTTCCGGACTTCCCCCTCCCCACCAGTGAGAGATCATCGCTTGCGACCAATCGGAAGCCGAGAAAGAAGAGGCTCGAGTGAGTTTCATTCCCGCTCCCGGTTGCCATCCGGGTTGCGTTTTGATGAATGTTCTCCAGTAGAGTTCTTGGTACTTGGTATTGTCCGCAGGATCAATTTTTGGAGAAACCGGAGTTGCGCCAAAGGTGACCATAAAGTCTCCGGCATTCGAGGTGGCTCCCGGTGCGGCAGGAAATGTCGCACGAAGCGCCATTGTTCCGTTATAGCCGCTTCCGGCACTTCGAACGAGAGAGGAACCGTAGCCATTCGAATCAACATAGACGCTTGATTTATCTGTCTCAAAATCATCGCACCAGATCCATTCGGGATGAGTCGCTTTCCAGTTGGAGGGACACTCTTGCGCCGAAACGGTATTGCTCACGGTGACGCTTCGCGCCGATGAGGTGGTACTATTTCCACCATTGTCCGTACAAACAGCAGTGAGTGAGTAAGTGCCATTGGCGACAGCGGTCGTGTTCCACGAAACCGAATACGGACTTGAAGTATCTTCGGATCCAACATTGGTGGTGCCGTACTTGAACTGAACGCCTCGAACGGAGGTTTCGTCAGTGCAGGTGCCGGAGATCGTTGCAGTTCCGGAGAGTGTGGCGCCCGCCGATGGGGCAGTGAGTGTAACATTGGTGGGAGGAGTGGTATCACTCCCACTACTGATGAGAGAATTATAGGTATCATCGGTAGAAAAATCATCAACATAGATCGTTCCGCCATCGGATGCGGTGCCATTGAGTTGGAAGTAAGGGTACACCATCCAGCTGCCCCAGGCTTCGGTCATAGAATCATTGGCATTTGCGTGAAGCTTGTAGTTGTTGTATTGACCGACTGATACTCCATCAACCCAGACTTGGAACTGAGCATCGCAATTCCCGCTTGTCCCCGCAGTACACGATCCAGAGGTGTTCGGCTTCACTTTGACAATATATTCGTGCCACTGACCGTCATCTTTGGAAGTGAAGTCATAAGGAATATAGAGTCCGGAGTCAGAACCGTTCGATCCACCATTGTTAAGGCGACAATTGAAATCATCAAATGCTGCGCATTCACCAAGAAGGAATCCATAATCCATCAGATAGCCGGTATAGCCTTGTGCACCCGATATGACACGGCTCGATTTTGTTTTTGCAGTTCCACTTCCCCAGCTAAATCCCGGTTGAATTTTCATCCACCAGCGATAATATATAGCCGGTCCCCCGACGAACTTCCACGGGTAGGAGGGAAAGCTTGCTATAAGGTCAGCTCCCATACCCTGGTTACCATTGTCATTACCAATAACCTGCAACTTCATTGAACAGGCACTTGCATGTCCTGCAGTACAGTCTTTCGTTGTTCCTTGTTTAAACTGCACATCATAGGGATCCGTTCCATTTACTCCGAAACTTGGTCTTAAATTTTCAACTCCCCAATTGAAGTAATTGGCCGCCTGTGCCGTCTGAGAACAAAGAAATAATGAAAATATGAATGCAAAGATAATGAGCTCCCCTCGATGCAGAGACTGTTTTAGTTTTGTACATCTCTTCCACGCGTGATATCTATTCATAAAAAATCACTTATTCAAAAGAAGTTATTTTTCCATATTATATAAATCCGCTATCTCCGTCGTCGAGAGAGCACGATTATAAATGCGGACATCGTCGAGAGTGACATTTGCATAATCTGGATAATTGTTATTCCTTCCGATTTCAAAATTGGAACTGCTAGGATCAGGCGTAACTCCCGGGGTACTAGTAGTTACGAGCGCCCCATTATTGTACGCATTGAGCGTTGTCCCATTCCATGTCCCAACAAGATGGTACCATGTATTTGTAAGGCTTATGTCTCCCATATCTACAACTGTCAAACTTCCTCCGGAAGTCGTAAAACCAAATGACTTCGGAAAACTCGTGCCGTCCCATCGGATTTCAAACTGCCTTTCAAGATTTTTCACGAGGGAACTATTCTTGCTGGTTCCGGGGAGGATAGGACACTTTACCCACAGCGAAACAGAAAATGAAGAAGCACTCAATCCTAGAGCAGAAATATAATCACTCGTCCCGTTAAAACTCATCCCCTGCCCCAATTTCCCCTTTGCGGGCACGGCTCCTGTAATCGTCCCATTGTTCCCAAAACTTGACCGATCAATCGCGGTCGTCCCCTGAATATCCGGCCCGTCAAATGTCCAGTGCCCGACGAGGGAGGTGTCAACCGGCTGGGTGGGTGCGGTTGTCTGGTAGAGCTTTGCCACTTCGTCTGCGCTCAAAGCGGAACCGTAAACGCGAATATCATCAAGCTTCCCGTCAAAGGGAACACCCGCATCGGATTCCGCACCGATACGAAAGGCATTGGCATTCGAGAGGTCTCCTATACTACTGGTAGAGGTTTCTGTGCTTC
>CAZIIR010000048.1:0-4386 GCA_964539475.1 uncultured Candidatus Saccharibacteria bacterium | reverse complement strand
ATAGCGGCCTTCTTTGGTTTATTTATGAATCTCAATTTTATGTTAGCTGGGGCACTGAGTGTAAACCCAATTTTATTTACCCTAAGTATTTTGTTGGTGCTGGCTTGGCGGGTGGCTGGTTTTTGGGGAGTGGACCACTACCTTTTGCCAAAATTGGGGGTGCCGTGGGCGACCACTAAACCGGGGCAATAGGCTTGACTTATGTTTATATATATGTAAGTATTTAGAGGCCCAGTGTGGTAGCTTCGCAGCAGCCATGGGGCATCTCCTTCCGCGGAGGTAGTGGGCCCACAAGCTCACTACCTCTTATTTTTTTAAAAAATCAAAACTAAACACCCCCGGCCGCGTAGCGGCCGGGGGTGTTTAGTTTTTTAAACTCGGTGTGCTTTTACAGTCCCAGGTCTAACTCAATCTCACTATTGGTTTCTGTTTGGGGGTTGGTGTTTGAGTTAGTTTGGCCGTTTAGATAAACATCGACTTTGGCTCCGCCTGTCGTACCAGGGTCGGCGGTTTCGCTGTCTGTAATATTGGTGGCGCCTTCAGCTTGTAAACCAGTGTTTGCTTCAGTTTGCACAGTCTGGGCACTAGAGATTTGGTTATCAATCTTTCCCATCATACTGTCGATTTGGGCCTTTAATTCGGCACTTAAATTAAGTGAAGCAGTTTCTAGTTTGGCCTGGCGCTCTTGCAAAGAAGTCTCGAAGCTGGCCGAGATATCGGCCATAGCTTGATATTTTTTGTTCTCGCGCAATTCGGCCATAGTTTTTTCATAAGATTCTAGATGGGAATCGAAGTGGGCTTCGAGGTCGGTAGCAACTTCAGCGGTCAGTTCACCTTTTGTCGCTAAAGCTTCCGCTTCCTCTAGACGCCTGTCGGCTAGTTTTGATTTCCATTCGGTTTCACTCTGGGCACTAAACTTAGTCGCCCCGCGCAAATTTTCGTTGATATTTACTTTTACTGGGTACAAAGTGTCACCGGGGTTTGAATATTCGGCTCCATAGCCGACACCACCGGCAACCAAGAGAGCTAATGCGATTAAAGCTGTTGGCATAATTTTAGATTTAAATTGATAAGGCGAACACTTTTTTACTGTGCTCGCCTTAGGTTTAAACGTTTTTTTAGATACTTTCTTACAAGCCCAAATTGTCTATTAGAGGGTTGGTTATTTTGTCTATCTTGTCATTAATATCATCTTGCTGGTCAGACTGATTGGTTTTTTCATTGTCTTGGTCGGAGTCAGCCTCTTCAGTAACCCCTGTCTTTTTTTTGCTGTCAGATGTTTCTGTACTGGTGGTAGCGGTTGTTTTTGTTTCCACTGTAGTGCTGGAGGAAGTTGTTAATATTGGGGCAACTACTGAAACTGGGGGCACATAGAGAGGTCGCGGGGCAACTTTTTCTGAAGCTGTTTCTGATTTTGGTAAATTAGTTTCAATTACTGATAGTAACTTTGTTGGTTGCTGTTTTGGTTGTTTAAAAACTGCGCGATAAGTTTCTAGTTTGGCTACAAACCGGGCGGGTAATTTGTTTTCAGACTCAATCTTTAGATCGGCACCAGCTTTGGTGCTGGCGGTAGTAGTGGCGGGTTTTTTGGCTACGCTATGACTATAAAATATATTCACTTGTTCGCTAAAGCGCATAGCTAAATAGTTTTCGGTTTCCGGGGTCAGTTTTTTCTTGGCCAGCAGGGTGGCGGCTTCGTCTAATCGTCTCTGGGCTTGGGTTAGATACCACTCGTCGGCGTGTTTAGTCCGAACTGCAACTTGGGTTAGGATGGGTTCCGTCAGCTTGGCCTTTATGGGGTATAAAATTTCACCTGGTAGTGAATACTCGGCGGCGGCGGCCATACCCGAGGTAAGGAAAATAACCAGTACCAGAGCAGAGGAAAAAACTACTCGGCGTTTAGTAAAAAATGAAAAGTAGGGCGAAGGGGTACTTACCACTCTATTTGTTGGTAGGGGGTTGGCCTTAAGGTGTTCAAAAATAGCCCCACGAATACGGGACTTAGTGGCCTCGGCCATTTTTAATGTTTGAATCTTTTTAGAGATATTGGATATGTCGTCTTCCATTGTATTGTGTTTATAATTTTGGTTTAAATAACTTTATTAAACAAATTTATTGGTTGGCGAGGCTTGATTCGTTTCCACTGAGGACTATTTCTCGCAACTGGGCCAGGCCCCGATTTATGCGGACGCTGATATTGTTTTCTGTTTCGCCTATAATCTGGGCAATATCTTTTGGTCCCAAATCCTCGACGAACCGCAATATTAAGACTTGGCTGTATTTTTCGTCCAACTTGTCGATATGCTGGAGCACCTCATTTATTTCCGCTTTTGTCTCGGCCGAGGCTTCGCTTTTATCGACCGGACTAAAGCCCTCCTCTACCAAGCTGTCTAGGGATAGACTTTTCTTTTTACGGTAGCTGTCGATGAGCAGGTTGTGGGCAATAGTGAAGGCAAAGGTTTTGCCGTACTCTATTTTTTGTCCATTCTGCAGACATTTCCAGATACGGATAAAAGTTTCTTGGACCAAGTCCTGAGCTTGCTCTTTATCAAAGACACGAAAATAACAATACCGGTAGATCGCGTCGGCATAGCTGTCGTACATCGCTATGAAATCTTGTTCACTCATATGATGCAGGACTTAATTAGGGGGACTGCTAAAGAGGACGACCCTAAAGAAAGAATCTTACACGACTAGTGTCGAGGTATTATCGCAGGATAGCACTGGAGAAAAAATGGGCAAGCTTAAGTGTTGGCCGGAAGGTGGACAAGCCGGAGAAGGTGTTATAATTAAACATAGTCGATATTAAGATAAATAGAATATATTTTATGGACACGCCGAAATTTTTAGGAGAGGGAGACTACACAGTAGGGGTGGTAATAGGTATAATTGTCGCCATATTGGTCGCCGCTTTCATTTTTCTCTTTGGTCTACCTCAGGCAGCTAGCGAAGACTATGAAGATCCGACCAGTCTCGCTACAACTACCACAAGTGGTGATGAAGCGGGTCTAGAGGGTTGGGAAGTAACAGAGCCTTCGATTTAGAAATGACAAAATACTAGAAAAGGTGCCCCTAATGGGGTGCCTTTTCTTTTGGCCGACTTTGGTTATAATGAACGAACTTTATGAAGAACAAAGGCCCAAAACCAAAAAAAGACCCTAAAAATAACCTCCGTTTACGGGCCTCGGGCCAGTTTTTTGGGCAAATTATTATTGCCTTATTTTTGTTGGTGTTGTTGGTTGCCGGCTACTCGGCGCTGATTGAAAACAAAAAAGAAGTTGTGGAAATTCCTTTTTCTGAGTTGGCGAGTAAGGTGGCCCTAGGGGAAGTAGAGAGTGTGAAGGTGGTTGGTGACAAATTGGACATTGTTTTAAAAGACCAAACGACAGTTAAGTCGAAAAAAGAAACAGAAAGTTCTTTGGTTGATGCCCTGCTTGACTATGGAGTAGAAGACAAAAAAATTGCCACCGTGCGAGTAGAGATTGGTGGCAATACCGGTTGGGGTTACTGGACTTTAAACCTCTTGCCTTTTGTTATTCCAATTTTGTTTCTGATTTTGTTTTTGTGGTTTATTTCGCGCCAAATGAAGGGAGCCTCGATGCAGGCTTTTACTTTTGGCCAGTCGCGGGCGCGAATTATTGACCCGAACGACAATTCTCAGAAAGTAATGTTTAAAGATGTGGCGGGTAACCGCGAAGCTAAAGAGGAACTTTTGGAAATCGTTGATTTTTTGAAAAATCCGAAAAAGTTTTTAGAAATTGGGGCGCGCATCCCTAAGGGTGCGCTGTTGATGGGTGCACCTGGTACCGGTAAGACCTTGCTCGCTCGGGCCGTCGCCGGTGAGGCTCATGTACCGTTTTTCTATTTGTCTGGTTCTGAATTTGTGGAAATGTTTGTGGGAGTGGGAGCATCACGAGTGCGCGACTTGTTTAAAATGGCCAAAAATGCTGCGCCAGCCATTATTTTTATCGATGAAATAGATGCGATTGGCCGCCACCGGGGCTCGGGGATGGGTGGCGGTAATGATGAACGAGAACAAACCTTGAACCAAATTTTGGTCGAGATGGATGGCTTCGAGCCCAATGAAAAACTAATTGTTATGGCCGCCACCAACCGACCAGATGTTCTAGACAAAGCCCTGCTTCGTCCGGGTCGCTTTGACCGACGCGTTTTACTCGATGCTCCAGATATCAATGATCGAGAGGCAATTTTGAAAATTCACGCCACCAAAAAGCCACTTGCTGAAGATGTAAATATGCGGGTCATTGCTCAACGTACCCCGGGTTTCTCGGGGGCCGATTTGGCTAACCTAATGAACGAAGCGGCTATTTTGGCGGCCCGCGAGGACCGCAAAACTATTGCTCAGTATGACCTAATCCGGAGTGT
>CAZIIR010000047.1:0-4502 GCA_964539475.1 uncultured Candidatus Saccharibacteria bacterium | reverse complement strand
CATCATATGTAGGCATGTCTTACTATAATACACCTATCTAGAGAGAATATTTCGTTGGGTTGCCGCTAGGAATCTTTCCTTACAGGAACGGTACAGGCTTCACATCTCGTGTCGCTTCGCTCACTGCGATAAGTTCAGCCTTTTCGATTCCTGGACGCAAGATGAGTAGTCATCTTGCTCGGGGGCACATAATAAAAAATCGCCAAAACGGCGATTTTTTATTATGTGCCCCGTATCGGATCACGAGTCGAACTTTTGGAAAATGGCTGTTAGAAGTGGCCCAGTTGTTCATGGAAGATGGTCAGGCGGCATCGGAGGCGGGATAAGAAGCAGGATATATGAGGTGAGATTGAAGGAATAGACGGGCAGACGTGACGCAGGAGACAAATGAAAAGTCCCACACTCTCTTAGCAACCGTCATTTGAAAAAGAATCCTCAAGTTGTTTTGACTGGAATTTCAATCTCATATCGCCCCTCGTTTTTCGACTCGTCCAATATTCGCCCTCAAGGCCCAAGGCAGGCGACTTTACGATTTTCAGGATTACAGCACCATCATGAATCTCACTCCGTTTTCGTATGCTTGCCTTTGGCCTGTTGGTGTAGGTGTAAGTAAGGTACAAATCTCCTTCACCGTAGCAAGAGTTGATATCCGAAGCCGTGCTGTAGCTGCTGGACTCCGCAGTCATCATGGTGCATTTCAGGTTGTGATAGTTCTGTCGGATAACCAAAAGAATGGGAATAGGAGCGATACCTTCATTAGTCTCTGGACTTACCCAATCGCTAACCAACTCTCCCCTCCAGGTGCCTTGAAGATCGGGAATCTTGATCAGCCATCCTTGAAGAGATTTCCACCTCCAAATCCATTTAATGAAAGCAAATCTGATGAGAAGGTAACCCGAAATTGCTAGCGGAAGTTGTTTCAGCGCTCGCCATGGGTCAAATGGCGGATAGAGATTAGACATCCAAATAAGCGCAAACCAGATTACGAGAAACGTAATGACTTGAGCATAAACCTTAAATTTTGAATGTATTTTTTCCATTTAAGTGAATCCCAAATAAAGCCACGCCGCTGAAATGAAGTCATGAGCCTGCTGTCGTGTCCAGGCTTGCCACGGATCAAAAAGGTACTTTAATTCATTAACTTCTACCCAATTTGCACAATCAACGTCGGTTAGGGTGGCATTGAAAGCAAAGATCAGTACCTGTCTAACGTCTTCCTCCAACGTGGAGTGTCCAAAATAATTATCTGGGACATTCCACACGAGGCAGGCGATCAAAAACGAACCTATATTCTTTGTGGCAGGAATATTGTCTTCCTCCATCGCGTATTTCAAACGCTTCAGAACACGGACAACCGCCTTATACCTTGTAGACGTTGCTGCATTCTTCACCACTCCATTCTCATAAGTTTGCGATGGCCAATTTACGATCTGAGCACCAGAGTCGGTTTGAAACTCGATTCCTTCAAGATAGTTTGGATAACCATCGGTCTTTCCTGTATATCGATGGTGCCGAAAAGCAGCTACCACATCTGCATCGACCCGATATGAATTGGCATGAACATCAAAAGCCTTGCTACCTCTACTTACTCCCTGTCGGCCAAATTTATCCACGAGTGCCGATTCTACCCACCCTTTGAATTCTTTGTAATCTACTGAGGAGGGAAAAATTCCGTAGCTGACGGGGTCTGGATCATTTGGCGGCAGATGGTAGAAAAAGGTGCTATTCAAACAGACACAAATATCAACGTCGCTCTCTTGCTTTACATTAGTGTTCGATTTGTAAGAACCCTGGGCAAAAACAGCAATATCCATACTGCCCAAGGCAGGTGAAGCTTTAATCGCTGCGCGAATCATTCGTTCGGCATTTTCACAGCGGTCATTTTCTGTCGTGCTGAGCGGCTGCGCCCAAATTCTAAACGTATTTTCCCAAGACATAATTTTTACCTTCAAAACTTCTAATAAGTGACTCATCGTAGCGTGGGTGGAAAATGGCCAAAGGAGCCAGGTTCTCCAAGCAACGCTATTGTAACATATCTCGTTAGCACAGACCGAGCATACTTTCGGTAGGAGATCATGAACTTCCACCGAGCAGTAAGGTGGCCGATTTGAGGGTCTACAGCAAGCTGCAACCTAGACAACCCACCCCCTTCATGCAATCCTCCTCCGACATATGAGCAAGAAAAAATCACAGGACGTGGATGGACTGTCCGCATACCGGAAGGTCTACCCCAACCTGACAGACGAGGAGCTGGCGGAGGTCAAGGAAACTCTGCGGGAATATATCGAAATCGTTGCCAGAATAGTCGTTGACCGGGAGAGGAAGGCTGGGCGCCCGGTTCCCGCTATTTTTCCCGAAGAGGACGACTGACGCGCTTCTCTGCCCAGCAGTAGATCGGGTCACAAACGTGAGCGTGCCACCACTGGCGGCTATCACCCCAGTATTCCCGCCAGGTCGTTTGGACACCGTCTTCGTCCGTCATGACGACTGCCGGCAGTGGAATCCGCGGCACATGGTCACAGACCAGCCACGAGATATCCCTGATCCAAAAGATATACCAGGGTGCTTCTTCGAGTTCATGAGAGATGTTGGTCAAACGACGCATGATTTAATCATGAACCACCTTCCCTACCGGGCGCAAGACGGCCAGATATTCCGCTCTAGCCAAACCATATTGTCAATTGTCGAACCGAAAAGAGCCCTATTCTTAGGGCTCTTTTGGTGGGCTGGTCTATATTGTTGTTGTGCTCGAACTGATTTTATGGCTTAAATTAAGGGTATTTTCGAGTCTGGTACGAATTGTGCCCCCGCCAGGAATCGAACCTAGAATAGCGGCTTAGAAGTCCGCAGTTATATCCATTTAACTACAGGGGCAATCGCCTATTAGATTAGCCCAATTTAGACAGACTTTCAATCTAAAGAAAATACAAGATAGCAATGCCGGCAATAATAACCAACACAACCAAAGTGGTGAAAATATTAAAATAGCGGTACATCATTTCCCCAAGTTTTGGCCCAAACCAGTGCATAAGGTAGGCCACCAAAAAGAAACGTAACCCCCGACCAAAAATCAAAGCCACAACAAAGACCGGGAGATAAATTTTGAAAAACCCCGCCGCAATAGTCATAACTTTATCCGGAATAGGGGTAAAAGCGGCCACCAATACTGTCCAAAAAGCATTGTCGGCAAAAAGAGTGCCAACTCTTTCCATCTCGGACTGAAAATGATAAAGCTCAATAATCTTTTGCCCTACTAAATCAAAAAAAGCAAAACCGATAAGGTAACCGAACATTCCGCCGAGGACCGAAAAAAAAGTTGTGATAAAACCATAATAAAACCACCGCCGGGAAGTCGTGAGTATTGCCACCAACATTACATCAGCCGGGATCGGAAAAATAAAACTCTCCGTAAAAGCCATTAATGCCAACCACCACGTTGTAGCCGACTCATCGGCGTGCTTTTCTGCCCACTGGCGAATCCGATCGCTCCACGTAACCTTTTTTATTTCCTCTATTGGTTCAACGATCATTAGTTTTTCGGTCAATATAACTTTTTAAAATAAGGGCCGCCGCTCGCGCATCGGTCAACGCATCTTTACCAATATCCCGTTCCGCTTCTTTAGTGGTAAGCACCTCCAGCTCAAACTCGTAAGGTAGCCCGGTCACCTCGGCCAACTTCGAAACAAATTTTTCTGTTTCAGCCTGTACCGGGTTTGGCAGGCCATCATAGTTTAGCGAGCGACCAATCACTATCTGTCCGACTTTTTCTCTAATACAAATATCCGCCACTGCCGAAAGACAAAGGTCGTCACTAGAAATAACGTCATAAGGAGTGGCAAAACGGCCAGCTTCGTCTGATAGAGCCAGGCCGATTTTTTTTGTGCCATAATCAATACCCAATAAGCGCATAACGGCAGTATATCGCATGGTGCACATTGTATAAAGGATAATGGTTGATTTTGAAGGTTTTTTTGCTATGATAGCCCTATGGAACCAAGTATTTCATTTGCTACCGCTGGTCTATTTTGGTTTTTTATTATTTTATTGGTCATTTGGTCTTTTATCTGGAAAGGTATAGCTCTCTGGCATAGTGCCAAGCGCGGTGAAAAGTGGTGGTTTGTGGGGCTAATAATAATCCAGACTGCTGGCATCTTGGAAATTTTGTACCTAGCCTTTGTCGCCAAAATTTGGAGTAACAAAGCGACAGTTGCGACCAATGTTCCACCAATACCAGTAGCGCCAAGTCCTGTGCCCCCGGTTACACCAACACCAGCAACCCCGACTCCCGCTGTTGCTACACCGACTCCTATTGCGCCAACAACACCAGAAGTAAAAGAAAGTACAACAAATTAGCAAACCACCTGGAGGGGTGGCAGAGTGGTTGATCGCACCGGTCTTGAAAACCGGAATGTCCGCAAGGGCATCGGGAGTTCGAATCTCCCCCCCTCCGCACGGTAGACAAACAAAACCTCACTCATGCTAAACTGGCCCTATGGCCCGCA
>CAZIIR010000046.1:0-4694 GCA_964539475.1 uncultured Candidatus Saccharibacteria bacterium | reverse complement strand
TTATAATTTACAAAAAATCAATTTCGCATTTCCTTGACGTATAGCTAACGTTTCTCGTCAGCACACGCAATACAATAAAAACATGAATAATAAGCATGTTAATTAATTAATTAATTAGTATAAAATAATTTATACATATATATATAAATATCCCAACATGTCAGAACGCTCAAGGACATCAAACGATGAAATAAATAAAGAAAATGAAGAAAACGAATTATTAGAACAAGCTATTATGGATATTATAGATTCTAACGATGAAAAATATAAAATTCTTCAAAATAATGACCCTATAAGATATAAAAATTTAGATTCTTTCACTGGTGATATTAATAAAGAAATAGCCAAAAAATACGATATCGATTATGATAATGTTAAATATATGAAAATATCTGAATTTCGTAAAGCAGTACGCGATAATGATATTGAACGATTTAAAAATATTAATACAGATTATAGACCAATACAAAAATTAAAACGTGGTATAAATAAAGAAATAGCAGCTAAATATAATGTTCCGTGGTCAATTGCTAAAAATTATAAGAAAAAAGAAAACTTTATTAATTATCTTAGAGAAAAAAGAAAAACAGAAACAGTTGACGAACACGCAAACCAAATAAACACAGTACACGAGAGTAAAGATAAAGCAGGTAATAAAATACTTTATTTACAATATAATTATTTGCATGATAATAAAAAGACTTTTAAAGAAAAAATTACACAATTAATGGATAATTTCGGTACAACAAATGTTAATGTTAGTATAATGGCTAATCCTACTGATGTTACTGATTATGATGCTAAAATTTATAAAAAGCATTTTAGAGATAAAAGAGTCAATACAACTGATGAATTAATTAACTTTTTCAATACTGAAATAGAAGTGATTTACGATTTTTATTATAATATTGAATATGCTTACATTATTATTGCGCCTGTTAAAATATCATATAATAAAAATAAATTAAAAATGGGTACACCAGCGACTAAATATGTTTTTAATTGTATTTTTAATATGATTAATATAATTAATGGAAAAGGTGAAGAATACAAGAAAAAATATAATAATATTACTGATAAAAATTATAAACCATCAATCGAAGAATTAAAATATTTTACAAATAATGAAGGAATTAATATGAAGTTTTATACTCCAATTAATGAAATTTTAAATATTCCGTTAATTGAATTAAAACGAACAAAACCGGTGTTATCTATTAATGTTGTTATCCATGACGAACACGCAAGATTTAAATATGATATTATTGATGGTATTAAAAATATTCATTATTATCATTTTGATGAACATGATGATTATTTTAAACATGATGCTGAATTTGATGATTGTAATATTTTATTTGTTCGTCCTGGATTTCGTGATGATACCCCTAATATTAAATTTTATGATACTAAAAATAAATGCCTAAGTTTATTAAAATCATTTAGACCATCCGAAATTACAAATAATCAAGAAGATGATACAAACCCAGAATACTTTAATTGCTTCAGTGAATCGAGTTTATTATTCCGTAAATGGTGTTTAGAAAATAATTTTAAACCTATTAAAAATAAGTTTATTAACGATGTTTTAAAGAAAGCTTGTAAAGTATGCGGATTCTTTCGATATGAAAATTTTGACGAAGATAATTATGATAAATATCTAGAAATAGATCATAATAGAAGTTATAGCATTTCGACTAATAAAAAAAATAGTTTCTATTCTGGTTATCCTAATAATTCAATGGAATTATACAAATATAACATAGGTGATGATTTAACAAATGTAATATTCTTTTATGTTTCATTAATTGAATATCCAGCTAAATATACGTTTTTACCAGTTCAATATGAATGTTTAAGCGCTCCGATGTATAAATTTATGTTATCAATCGGATGTAAAATTGTAATCGATAGTGTTATTTATGGAGAATTAAAAGATATTACAGATCAGCCAACCATAGAAAACGCTAAAGAATGCAAATTTATGCAAAATATGCATATTGGTAAATTAATTAAAGGTGGTATTGATCAGCTCCAAACTAAAAAATATTATGCACCTAACGAAATTGAACGATTAGCCGCAATCGATCAATTAAATAAACATAATATACCTTATACAATTGATCCATCTAATGAAAATACTATATATTTTAAAATTCCGATAAATACACAAATTTATCATGTATACGCATATATAGTACAATATAGCCAAATCGCCATAATTCAAATGATGATAAATTTGCAAGATATGAGACATAAAATACTAGCTGGTAATTGCGATGCATTAATGATTAAGAAAAATTTTAATTTACCTGATTTAACTGATTTTAAAATTATGCATGGTGTAATATTAGATCACGAAAAGAAACAATTATACCGCTATTATGAACCTAAAAGTAAATTAATTAAATTTGAACATATTATTAAAAATGACCCATTAGATACTGTAAGTAGACCGCCTATTATCGGTAGTAAATTAATTATTTCTGGTCCTGCTGGTTGTGGTAAAGGATATAATTATATTAGGAATAGCGATAGACGTTATACAATGATAGTTTCACCAACACACAAACGACGACGTGAAAATGCTGAGTATAACAAAAATAGTCAAACAATACAAAGGTTAACAAAAATAATTAACATAAATAAAGCTAATTATAATATTAAAAAATTAATAATTGACGAATACACACAAAGTGACAATAAAACAATTAATGATATAATTAATTGGGCTAATCAAAGAGAAATTAATATTGTGATGCTTGGTGATCATTGCCAATTATTTAATGATATTACAAATAATAAATTAGATTTAAATAAATTAATTGAATTAGATTTTAAATTAATTAATTTTGAACGTGGTTATGTATCGCGCCAGGTATGCCCATTATTCGTTGAATGGTTGGATTCTTTAAGATGGAACATAAATGAAGAACCAGATTATAAGCGCTTGGCCGCTAAAGTTTGTGTTTATTTTGGTCATGAAAATAAAGAAAAATATAAAAAATTAATGGCAAAAACACCAGATGATTATATTTATGTTAGCGAGAAACACGCTGAATTATATGATTATAATAAATTATTAAATAAGAAAAGTAAAAACGTATTTATTGATTGTATTAATGTAAAAGGGAATAAAGAAAATAAAGGAAAAATAGAAAAAATACATATTAATGATAAAAATATTAAATGGGATAAAAAGAGAATGAATGATATAAAAACTCATATTTATGAGCCATTCACAACATCGACAATTTATAGTCTACAGGGTGACACTATAAGAGAAAAAAAAATAGCAATAGATATAAAAGGCATTAAATCGGTAAATGCTCTTTATACAGCAATAACAAGAACAGTTAAAAAATCTCAAATCGTAATTTTATTATAAACCCATATTAAAAGTTATTTATTTTTTTATATATATATATTTATTTATTATATTATATTATATATATATATATATAGTAGTAATGGAGGGCCTAGATAATATCAGAATGTGGAAGAAAACACGCGAGAAACTGGAGCAATTGCCAGAAGAGGAACGAATAAAAACAATTGAGAAAATGAAGAAAACACAAACACAAAAAAAGGAAAAAGAAGAATACGAAGGACGAATTAATGAAAAAACATTAAATAAATTAAATAAAATAGAAGATCCAGAGAAACGAGAGAAAGAAAAAACCAAAATTTTAAGACGTAATTATTATCAGCATTGCCGCAATAATGGTTTAGAGATGGATTTTAGATATAAACGACAATTAACAGAAGAAATTGAAAATGAAAATGATTATAATAATAAATTATTAAAATGTGAAAAATATATTAATTATTATACTAAATTAAAAGAAAAAATTATTTCTGAATATGAAAACAACCTAAATACCAGTATTTAGGGAATAATTAACAAATATTAAGTAATTATTTTTTTATTAAATAAATAAATAAAGTTAAATATAATCATAACTATAAAAAATGCAACGTTTTGATGATGATAAAAATGATAGGTTAAACCGTTTATTAGAGGAACGCGAGAAATCAATGAATAAACGTAATGATGCATTTATTCAACCTAATAAAAGTGTTAACCCCGAACCAGTAATTTTAGCTACTAAAAATGAGTTTTTAGATAATAATAATATTAATGTCGAAATCGAACAAATCGATGAATCACAAAAAGGGAAAGATAATACAGCTCTGTATATTGTCGGCGGTGTTATTGCTATTGCTAGTTTATTTATTCTTTATAATTCAGTTAAAAAAGATAAAAACGCCAGCCTAAATACTGGTATTTAGGTTAGGATATAATATAATACATAATAAAATTATTTTTTATAATATACACTATGGCTTTACGTAAAGGCGTAGGCACTATATGGCTACCGATATACGAATTTGACGATCATAAATACACTGATTCCGGTTATTTTCTCTCTATTGATTATAATTATTATAATAATTTAGGCGTTGATTTTAATAATGTTATGGGTGCATTTTTATATAAAGGAAAATACCAATTATTAGATTTATCAGGTAATATTCGAAATCCAGAAATTAAAGGTGACAAATTTAAAACTTCAGATTTCCCGCTAGATACACCTAATAACGAGTTTTTAGGTAATCCTAATAACGAGTTTTTAGGTGATAATGATGACCCTATTAAAATTAAGGATGTTGAATATGATGAAAAAGAACAT
>CAZIIR010000045.1:0-4783 GCA_964539475.1 uncultured Candidatus Saccharibacteria bacterium | reverse complement strand
GCCTACAGCCCTCGTAGTTTAATGGATAGAACGCCGGCCTCCGAAGCTGGTAATGCAGGTTCGATTCCCGCCGAGAGCACAAAGAGCGAAGTGATTTGTGCTCTCGGAACAAGACAACTGCTTGTCTTGTGTCGGGAATCGAAAGGGTTTTCAATGTTTGCAAACTACAGGGGAGCAAACCTGAAAACCACCTGCCCCTGTAGGGGGAGGTTCCTGCTGAAGCTTCCAAAGATTGACCTAGTAAAGTGTCCCGTCCACTCCTAATTGATTTCTGAGTATTTTTTGGTATTATTGAAAAGCCTGCTTTGGGCCCTTAGCTTAGTTGGTAGAGTTGGTCTTGGGTTGGGACCCAAGGGCAAGACCGGAGCGCGACGGCGTGAGGTGGGGTCGAAAGATTTTTTAGTAGAAAAATACTTGTGACCGTCATTTGCCAAATGAGGCGGCAGCTGATTGAAAATTATATTGTTTAAGTTTTAAATTAACTTGGGCCCTTAGCTTAGTTGGTAGAGCGCCTCATTTGCAATGAGGAGGTCATCGGTTCGAATCCGATAGGGTCCACTGTATGAAAATATTTACCGAATTTAAAGAATTTGCGACGCGGGGTAATGTTGTCGACCTGGCTATTGGTGTCGTGATTGGCGCTTCTTTCAGTAGTATTACCAATTCGCTAGTCACTGATATTATTAACCCGGTTTTAGGTATTTTTACTAATAAAGTCGACCTTTCCCAGCAGGCGATAGTTTTACAAGCGGCCAATGGCAGTTCCTCGGCGGTAGTCTTAGGCTACGGCAACTTTCTTAGTAATGTTCTAAATTTTCTTATTGTGTCTTTTGTCTTGTTTTTAGTTATCAAACAAGTCAACAAGCTAGCTAAGGCTAAGTAGGGACTTCTGTTTACAAATATCTAAAAATATATTACTATTCCCCCTGGATTTGGTATTTATTTTATGTTCTATGTCCCGCGCGGCGGGGGAAAGGTATTTCCGGTATGGGGGTGGATAAAGTCGATGGTAAGGTGGTGGCTAGCCCAGATTTGCGGGAATACCACCAAAGTGTATTGGCCTTATTTTTTGAGAAGGCCACAGGTAAGAAAATTGGGGCGTTGGTGCCGCTTGCGGCACCACAAACCGAAAATTAAGGTTAGTGAGAGATTCCCTTTCGCTACACCTAGAGCTCTGGCAACCGCCGGGGCTTTTCTTTTGTAAGATAATAGGCTGTAAAAAGTCACAATATATACTGGGCAGATGATTTTTAGCAGTACTAATCTAAAACTATGAATATTTTACTTTGGATAATATTTGGCGCATTAGTGGGTTGGGTCGCCTCGCTTATTATGAACACCGATGCCGAGCAGGGGACTATTTTAAACGTTGCGGTGGGTATTGTCGGCGCCCTAGTGGGTGGCTTTGTAATGGATTTCTTTGGAGGCAGTGAAGTAACTGGTTTTAATTTTTACAGTTTTGGGGTGTCAGTCTTAGGGTCGGTTATATTCCTGGCGGTAGTTAAGCTGATTAGAGGTACAACAAGAGGTGGGCAGAGAATAAAAGTGTAATAAACAAAATTATTTAAAATATAAAAACCCTCACAAGATGAGGGTTTTTATATTGGTGGAGGGAGTAATACCCACAGCTCGAATTATTTTTTTACCATAAATTTAATCTAGTATATTTTTGACTCCCTTTTTTATTTCCTCAAGCTCTTTCGGGGCATCAATTTTTATTACGGGTTCATCTTTTGTTTTATCAAGAAATTCTTCAACAGCATATTGAACATCATTTCTTCTTTTTTCGTATCTTTCGCTTTGTTTTTTATAATATTCTTTTCGTTCTTCGTCTTGCAAGTGTTGTGTCTCCAGTGTTTTCTCCTTTTGTTTTTCTTGGCACTCCTTTACTTTACCGCTTTCTTCCGCCCAATAATAGTTGGTGGCAGCGTACTCATATTCTTCTCGATATTCATAATTTTTTGCCACCAGTCTAAATACTTCTTTTTGAAAATTATTAATGTTTGGTATTTTCTTATCTAGGGCATTTTCGTGGCCAGTCAGACTACTAGCAAAGTGTGCTGGGCTATGTGCCAAGGATGAATAAAACTCATCTAAATTTTGGTTTTCTAAAAAAGTGGAGAGTATTCCCACTATTTGATCGAAGATGGCCTTTTCACTAAGTTGAACGACTTTGTCTCTAAGGGTAAAAAAACCGGCCCCGTTTAATTTATAGGAAAGACTTCTTAGTCCATTTAAAAAAAATCTATTTGGTTCATAAGAAACGAGATTTGGATCTTCAATGGCTTCCATTAGGCCACTTTTTTGTTCTTCATTTATTTTGGTCAATGTTTCCCCGTCTTCATTGTGAGGTATTAAATTTTGTTCTGGAAATTCAGTCATAAAATAATTAATGATTTAACCTCCTAATTATAATAGATTTAAAAATTTTCCTCTACCAAAATAACCAAAAAATTTGATATTTTAGAACTGGTGGACCATACCGGATTCGAACCGGTCGCCTCGCCCATGCCATGGGCGCGCTCTACCAAATGAGCTAATGGCCCTAAAACACCCCTGATTTCATCGGGGTGTTCGGGCGAACATTTGGTTACAAATGTTTTAGCCCCTAACCCCGAACGATATTTAATCTAAAACCAACAATTGAAAAAATACCATATTCCTGCTACATTTGGAAGCATGTTCAAAGACTTTCTAATGCGAAAAATGTTGAAAAGCCAAGGAGTGCCCGAGGCCCAGATAGACCAAGCCCTAGAGCTAATCAACAAAAACCCTGAACTATTTAAAAAAATAGCCGAAGAAATCCAAACTAAAGTTAAAGCTGGTCAAGATCAAATGCAGGCTAGTATGGAGGTAATGAAGAAATACGAAGGCGAGCTGAAAGCAATAAAATAATACTAAAATGGGCTTATCTATCGGCATTGTGGGACTACCAAATGTGGGCAAATCCACGCTTTTTAATGCCCTGACGAGAAAGAGTGTGCCGGCCGAAAACTACCCTTTTTGTACTATCGACCCGTCGGTCGGCATTGTGCAGGTGCCCGACGAGAGGTTGTGGAAGTTGTCCGAGCTTTCTAAATCGGCCAAGACTATTCCAGCGGCGGTAGAATTTACCGATATCGCCGGCCTCGTGAAAGGGGCGTCCGAGGGCGAGGGACTGGGCAACCAGTTTTTGTCACATATCCGAGAGGTAGACGCTATTGCCCAAGTGGTGCGAGTATTTGAAGATGGCAATATTGTTCACGTATCTGGTGGGGTGAATCCGATGTCTGATGTGGAAGTAATCAACTTGGAATTAATTCTTGCCGATATGCAATCGGTGACCAAAAGACGAGGCAATATTTTGCGCGATGTAAAAAGGGGAGACAAAGAAGCGGCGATTGAAGACGGGGTGCTCGCCAAAGTGCAAACAGTATTAGAAGCGGGGAAGCTGGCGTCCACCACCCAACTCGATGAAGCCGAGCGAGAGATAATCAAAAGTCTCCACCTTTTGTCGGCCAAGCCGATTTTGTATGTCTTAAACAAAAAAAGCGGGGCCAAGCTGGCTGACACTACTGAACTAATGAAATATATTGCCGAAGCTGGTGCCCAATATGTAGAGGTGGATGCGGGTATCGAAAATGAGCTTTCGGCTCTATCTGACGAAGATAAAGGGGTATTCCGTGTCGAATATGGCGCTGAAGATGACGGGGTCAACAACCTTATTCGCCAAAGCTACAAACTACTTGGCCTTATGACCTACTTTACGACTGGTGCCGACGAGACTAGGGGTTGGACGGTGAAAGTGGGTGCCACGGGCCCCGAGGCGGGGATGGCGATCCACACCGACTTTAAAGAAAAGTTTATTCGCGCCGAAGTGGTGGCTTACGATAAGTTGATCGAAGCTGGTTCCTATGCTACCGCTCGTGAAAAAGGTTGGGTGCGCACCGAAGGAAAAGAGTATATAGTGAAGGATGGAGATGTAATTGAGTTTAAGATTTAAAAAACACCACGTCTGCAGCGTCCCGCAGAGTGGTGTTGACCCGATTCTCGAATATTTCCGCCGGTAGGTACCTACCGGTAAGCTAGGGACGGGCTCTTTCCCTTCGCCGTTAATTGGGACTGTATAGTAAAAGGTTTAATTTGTAAAGTTAAATATTTATAAATTTATAATTTAATTATGAATACCAAATCAATTTTAAAGTGGGTGCTGATTGGGTCAATTGTGGTGGTTTTGAACCTGTTTTTCAATTTTGCTATTGATACTGTTTACAATGCACCAGAGTACGACAAATTTTGTGTAGTTAAGCAGGTCACTATCCAGCCTGATACCGAAGCCAAGTGCGTCGCCGAGGGTGGTGCTTGGACCGCTAATATGGAAAAGCCGATAAATGCCAGCACGCCGGTGATGAAGGGTTGGTGCGATACCAACTTTACTTGTGGCAAAGAGTTTAACGCTGCCAACAGTGTTTACAACCGAAATGTATTTATCGCTTTAGTTGTGCTAGGTCTACTGTCATTAGGGGTTGGGATGTTTGTTACCGCTACTGGTAGTGCGGTGTCGCTCGGGCTTTCGTTGGGTGGGCTCTTATCATTCATTATTGCCTCGATGCGGTACTGGTCGGATATGGACGAATACCTAAGAGTGATAGTACTAGGTATTGCGCTAGTGCTTTTGATTGGGGTGGGGATTAAGAAGTTTAAGGAATAAAAGAAGGTCAGATTTAAATTAGTATTCTGGAGAGCACACATAATTTTCTGCTGAAAATTTGCTCTGCTCGGGCCAGTCGCCCTGCGCAAGGCT
>CAZIIR010000044.1:0-4888 GCA_964539475.1 uncultured Candidatus Saccharibacteria bacterium | reverse complement strand
ACTTGCATGCCTTATCCACGTCGCCAGCGTTCATCCTGAGCCAAGATCAAACTCTTAAAAAAGAATGAACGGAACACTGGAAAAAATCAGAAACTTGTTTTTGCGTATTTTGGATCTTCAATTAAATTTTCAAAGGGCGAAAGAAAACACGAACCTACCTCTAAAGTAGGTTACAGGGAATAGTATATAGGAATAAAAAGGCCTGTCAACCAAGCACCTAGCCTTGGACCCATACCTAACCAAAAGCCCCACAACCCACCAAAAAAGGCCTAAAAATAAGGCCTTTTTGGCTACAGTCGACTGTTTCCTTTTAACCTCTATTTGGCTGTTTTTTTAGACCAGTTGTTCCAGGTCACCAGAAGTGGCGAGGCAATGAAAATCGAGGAGTAAGTACCGACCGCCATACCGACCGTCAGAGCCAGGGCAAAGTTTTTAGTGGTCGAACCGCCAAAGAAGTAAACAGCTAGAAGAACGATAACGACCGTGAGCGAGGTGTTGATAGAACGAGCAAAAGTCTGACTCAAACTCATCCCTACGGTTTGTTCAAAATGTGGACTAACTTTGTTTTTCAAGTTTTCTCTAATTCGATCAAAAACCACAATCGTATCATGAATAGAAATACCTAAAATAGTGAGGATGGCCGTAAGATAAAGTGCGTCTATTTGCACTCCCTGATAGTGACCAAGGGCCGCAAAAACTCCGGTCGGAATAATAACGTCATGAACCAAGGCAACCAAAGCTAGCACCCCGTACTTCCACGAACTGACCGGCTCAGAAACATGTCGGAAGACGAAAGCAATAAAAAGGACGATGAGGACCATTACCAGGCCAATCGCAAGCAGGCTACGTTTAGCCAGCTCACCAGAAATAGTTGGCCCAATCGAGCTAAACTGGTCTACTGTTAGAACCGACTTTCCAGCAAAACCCAGTTTTTCAGCCAATTCAGTTTTTTGCTTTTCAGTTATTTGCGCGGAACGAATGATTAGACTTTTGTCACCCGCTGGTTGAATTTGGACATCCTTAAATTCAGTCAGCGCTAATTCGTTTTTAATTAGGCTAATTTCTGGTCTAGCTTCGGTATAGGTAACTTCCAAAATACTACCCCCTGTAAAGTCGATGCCAAGATTGAGTCCAAACTGGAAAATAGCCCACAGCGACAAAGCTATCATTAGGGCTGCCAAACTATAGAAAAATTTACGATATTTGAGGACAAACATATTATTTGTGAAAGCCGTTACTAAATAAGAAAGTGGAAAACTTGTTTTTGTGTTTTACGCCCAAAGCAAACAAGAAGGTACGAGTGACAGTAATCGCACTAAACATACTAACGAGAATACCGATAATGAGCGTGAGTGCGAAACCCTTAATCATACTGGTGCCGAACCAGAACAAGACTGTGGCCGAAATAATCCCCGACAAATTGGAGTCGCGAATGGAGAGCCAAGCCCGCGCAAAACCTTCTTTGGTTGCCTCATTGATAGAGTGCCCTTTGGCCATCTCCTCTTTTAGACGTTCGAAGATTAGCACGTTGGCGTCCACCGCAATCCCTATCGACAAGATAAGCCCTGCAATACCGGCCGCGGTGATTGTCACCGGCAAGAGTTTAAAGATAGCCAGAATGATAACAATGTAAATAAGCAAAGCTACTACCGCCACTACGCCCGGCAAGCGGTACCAGCCAATCATAAACAAAGCGAGCAAAATAAAACCGATTATTCCCGCCTTAATACCTGCATTTAAGACATCTGCTCCTAAAGTCGGTCCAATAGTTTGGGTCGAGTCGAGCTCGATTGGTACTGGCAAAGCCCCCAAATTTAGATTGCGGACCAGCTCCTTAGCTTCTGCTACTGTAAAATTGCCACTTATCTGAGCACCACCGCTGGCAATCTCTTCGTTCACTACCGGCGCTGAAATCAACTCGCCGTCCAAAAATATTCCCACCGTTTTACCAATATTTTCTTTAGTTATTTTGGCAAAAAGTTCTGTCCCTTGTTTATCAAATTCTACCAACACGACTGGACCCAAAGCAGCCCCAGCTCCCTGCCCCTGCGGAAAGACAACCTGGGCACGTTTTAAATATTTTCCTGTCAATCCCGAATCCGCATAATTAGTATTTCCTAAGTTACCAACCAGATCACCAACATTTATAGTTGGAGCTTGACCATTTTTAATATCCTCTGGCTTTAGATTTATCTTAACTGGCGGTGTGACAACATTGGTTTCAACTTTAAATTCCAAGACTGGTGTTTTACTAATCAGTGCCAACGCTTCGTTTACATCAGTCACCCCGGGCAGCTCGACTATCAACTTATGATTGGCTTGCTCGCCAAAACCCGACTGCTCGACCTGAATAATAGGCTCCGACACTCCAAAAACATTGATTCGTTTTTCAATAACCTCTTTAAGGGCAGACATGGCCTCGCCCACTTCACCATAGGCAATACCTCGCACATCCGCTTTGTAAACCAGATGGGTACCACCAGACAGATCAAGTCCCAAACGAAAAGGCTTGTCCCAAACAAATTTTCCTGGAAACTCGGAAGCGTAAACAAAATATCCTAAAACTACAGAAGCTATGAGGAGCGCCACGGCGCTGAAGCGATAATTTATCATCCCGGCTAGTATACTGCCGATAGGGGCTAAAAATCAAGCTTGCCTAGGATCTTGACTTAAGAGTCAAAATATTTTTAAAAAGACAGGCAATAGTAAGAGGCCCCACCCCTCCTGGAACCGGCGTGAAGACCGAACAAACTTCCGCACAAAGTGGGTCAGCATCGCCCGCCAACTTACCATTTGACTCGCTAGTGGCCGCGTCGATTAGGACCACTCCCGGCTTTAACATGGCTGGTTTAATCAACCCTGGCACACCCGCACCAGTAACAATTATGTCGGCCTGCCTTAGGCTATCCTCCCAACCCTCTTTTTTATCTAAATCAAATTGTTTAACGTCGGCACCAGCACCAGCCAAAAAAACTCCGGCTGGTTTACCTACTAGACGACCCTGGCCAATAACCACCGCTTTTTTGCCCCTAGGTTCCACACCAAAAGCTTGAAATATTTCCCTAATCGCCAGAACAACCGGTGAGTCTACCAACGAATCTATCGATAAAGCATCGGCGTCTTTTTTGGGGTCAATCACCCCTAAGATTTCTGCCGTATTTAGTTGAAAAGGTAATGGCAATTGAACAATAACTCCGGTTATCGACTCATCATTATTTAATGACTGAAGCAGTGCTAATATCTCAGCTTGAGTGGTAGTCTCCATTAAATCAAAGTGTCGAACCTCTACCCCAATATCGGCCCCAAAAGCAATTTTGCGATTGATATAACGAGTAGTTACCTCATTGCTACCCACCGAAATAACCGCCATGATAGCAGGTACCCCCGTGCGCGCCTCTTCTTTTAACTTATTTTTAAGACCGAGCGCCAGCGCCCGACCATCGACAATATTTGTATTCATAATTGATTAGATCCCACTGCGAGACAAGAGGATACGTAAAGTTTTGAGAGCAATTTTAATATCAAGAATCCCGCTACGATTTTTTAGATAGTACAGGTCGTAAGACAATTTGTTCTTGGTCTGTTCCAAACCTAAAGTATGGTGTGAATGTTCGCCATAAATCTGCGCCCAACCAGAGAGGCCCGGTTTAATCAAGTTACGAATAGCATAATACGGTATTTGCTCGCGATAAACTTCTACTCCGGACGGTAGCTCCGGCCGAGGACCAATAAGCGACATGTCTCCTTTTAGAACACTCCACAATTGGGGCAACTCGTCTATTCTCGTTTTTCTCAAGAAAGCACCGACTTTGGTTATTTTATTGTCCTTGCCTTCATTTAAATCTAAAACATTTTTACTCATTGATCGAAATTTGTAGGTTTTAACTAGCGAATTGTTTTGCCCAACTCTTTTTTGGGTAATAAAGATCGGGCCACCGTCATCCAACTTGATTGCCAAAAACACAAAGGGGTATAACACCAGTGACAAGCCCCCTAAAACTACCGCCACAATAATATCCATCGCTCGTTTAAAAAATTCAAAGAAGGGTTTTGGTTGGTTGGAAATTGACTCTAAAAACCACCGCTCGGAAATACTAGAAATTGGCACGCGCCCAAACATCGTCTCATATAAACTATCTAGCGTCACGAAACGAGCGCCCGAAAAAAGCATATTGTAAAAACTAACAAAGTCATGATTGTCTCGATCGTGAGTGTTTATTACAACCGTTGGTACTCCTACCAAACGAGATTGGTCCTCCCCTTCTTGCCAAACTTTTATTTTATACCAACTATTGTTCTTGATCTCATTTATCAATTCATCAACTTCGGGACCTGTACAGGCAAATAAAACAGTATCTTCACTACCCCGCCAAATATAAAAAACAATCTGCCGGCGCCACCACTCAATCAAAATAAAAGAAACCGCTAGAAAAATGAATAAATTAGTTTTTGGAGTAATCGAAAAATAAGGAATGAAATAAAAGAAAGCGAGAGCAATGATGCTGTTTATAATATGAGCATTGAAAATAACCGTTGATATCTTTTTTTGAAAAATAGTGGTCTGGTTGCCATAAAGATCATAGATAAAATAAACCACCAGCCAAATAAGGAAAATAAAACTAAAGGGTAAAAGGTGGGCGTAAAAAACCGACCAAGTGGGTAGGCCTGTATAGCGGATAAGCAAGGTAACCCAAAGCGAGACCACAAGAGTAAGAATGTCGCCCAAGATAAGGAAAACCGGCTGTCTGGCGCTCTGTATTTTCATTGACCGTGATAATACAACAAAATCACGATTTATGCTATAGTTCACCCTATTAGAAAATAGCGAAAATATGGCTCCAAAAAAGAAAATTTTATATCTTATCACCAAGTCCAACTTCGGGGGGGC
>CAZIIR010000043.1:0-5035 GCA_964539475.1 uncultured Candidatus Saccharibacteria bacterium | reverse complement strand
TTTCGCCAATTTTACAGATAATATCGTGAGCGTCGATATTGGAAAGTCTCTTTCCTTGCTTACGTAAAATACGTTCACGGGCAAAGGCTAGCAACTGGCGTAGCGGCTCTGGCCCAGACGACTTGCCACCCATTGTTTTTAGACGAGCACCGGCTGGTCGCAACTGAGACAAATCAAACTCAACATCCTTGCCGTCGTACCAAGTCTTAAGACCTAGGGTTAAGGCGTCGCACCAACCTTCTTTGGAATCATCGACAATATGGACCGAAGCTTTCTCGCCAGTCTGACGGCTAATAATGGGCAGTTGCTGAATATTCCAACTTTCTGCGGCATAACCAGCCCCAGTGCCACACATCGAGACATACATAATTTCAGCAAAATCTTCAAGCTTGGTCGGGGCAATAAAAGAACAGTTGTAAGCACAAACATTGGTTGTGCGAGCGGCCTTGCCAGCAAACTGCATTAGGCGCATAGACGGTACAGCCTCCTGCTTCAAAATAGCTTGTTGCACTTCTTCGTACTCGGCTTCACTTAAAAGCGTACCCAAATTCTCTTTCATAAAGTTAATATACCGACCAACTGTCTCGATCCAAGTCTCGCGCCGGCTTTCCTCCTCAATCCAGTTAGAATAACTGCGATAATAAACGAACTCACCAAGCGGATTACGAAAATATTGTTTACTCCGATCGACTAAATCTTTTACCTTGTCCGGAATATCACCATGCTCACGACGAGCCTCTGAGCGACGCTCGCGATACAAGATATAAGCCTTAGCGACCGCTGGAAATTGCTCCATTATGAGGGCTTTTTCTACCAGGTCTTGAATCTCTTCCACCCCAGGAGCATATTCCTTACCCCCAGCTTTAGCTTTATTTTTTACCAGTTCAGCAATCACCGTGTCTGTCACCTTCCCAGCCGCTTGTTCATCGCCCTCGCCAGCGGCCTTCATTGCTTTCCAAACCGCATTGGTAATCTTACTTACATCAAAAGGCACAAGTGTACCATTTCTTTTAGTAATTCCGGCAAGGGTCAATGACTCTGGTGACATAATATAAATTTAGAGTAAAAATTAGTAATTGGTAACGGATATTATATTACTCAAACGAGAGCCCATCAAATTTTTAGGGGATAACTACCCCACCAAAAAACACCAGTCGCTAAAAGGCAAGTCGTAGTTCAGACAAGCCTTAAAAGGCAAGCTAAAAACCAGTCCAGAAAAAGAAAATCGACCTTCGGTCGATTTTCTTTTTAGAGTTTATTGGTCACCATATATCGCCACCATATACCTACTATGAATATCAACAATATATCGAGAGCGGAAATAAGACAGTAAGTGCAAAAGGCCTGCAAAAGTACTGCTTGCACATAAAAAAACCAACCCGAAAAAACCAGACCAAACACCGTCAGACCGCTAAACAAATTTCGGACAAAAAAAGAGATATTACTTTTACCCCACAACCAAAGTCCTAAGGTAAATATGGCTAAATAAAAGAGAAACCCAGCCAAAGCTACAGGGAAAAACCCAAAGAAATTTGAATAAGAGCTCTGTAAAACGGTGTCACACCCCTGAACCGCAATACATTTTACCGCACCACCTAAAAATCTTTCCGCCAAAAGATAAGTGGTATCTAAAATACCAATTAGAGCTAAGAATATTATTATTGCTAGAGGTCTAATTCTAGAAAAAAAACTAAAATGCAGTTTGGGCATTGGTAGTAGTGGCCATTAGAGCCACTTCGATTTGTTTAGCAAAATCTCCGGTAGTGCGAGCTGATACTTCCTGACCGTTTAGAAAAAAAGTTGGGGTACCGACCACTAAAGCTGTACGCCCACTTTCCATATCAGTTTTTATTTTATCCTCAACCTTTTTACTGTTAAGGGCTTTGGAAAAAGCGGACAAATTAAGTTTTAGCTGGCCAGCATAACCTTCGACAGTTTTCTGCGCATCAATCGCACCCAAGTTGGCCCATTTTTCTTGGTCCACAAAAATTAAGTCATGCATCTCCCAAAAGCGCCCCTGCTCACCCGCCGCTTCGGCAGCCCTCGCCATAAGTAAAGCTTTGTTGTGTTGAGGCAGAGGGTAGTGGCGATACACTAGCACCAGACCTTGGTTGCCGTAGGTAGCTACTAGGTCTTGGATCATTGGTTCATAACCAGCACAAGCTGGGCACTGAAAATCGCTATATTCCACCAAAACGGCCTTAGGACTGCTCGTGGCCCCCCGCAAGTGGTCGGCCTCGGCAATCGGGGCTAAATTTACCCCAGAAACACCGTCGGTAGGGCTACCAGTACGATTGGCCGTCCACACCAAAGCAAAAACTATCAAAACTACCGCTACTACTGAAAATAACGCCCACCCCACGCGCCGAGTAGCCCTGGCTGCTTCTTTGCGCGCGTCACGCTCTTGTTTTGATTCTTTAGTTTCGTTCATATTGCTAGTTTAACACAAGACCTAAAAATTTTCATTTAGATATTATTGGGTATAAAAACGGCCCGCGCGACCAAAGGTCGCGCGGGCCCACTCTCCAAAAAAAGCTACAGATTCGGTACCGCCGCTGTGCCACGCAAAGCTTCTCTCGCCTTTTGGCAAGCCACGAGCCGGTCCTGCAAGGGGTGAAGCTCAGCTTCTTTTTCTTCAATCAACACCTGGAGCCTGTCGATATCTCTATCTAAGGCTTCTTCGATAGATAGCGGAAACACCACTGGCCCCACCACCTCGACAGTGGATACGGGTTCAACCACAACAGCTGGAGGCTGGGACTCGACGACCGACCCTTGGTCCAAGGCCAGCCGTAAAGCTTCGCCTTTTTTGGTCAAAACAAAGTGGTCAGTCTTTTTTGGGTGATATTCCCAAACACCACTTTCAACCATACCCCCGAGCACATTTCGAAACTCCAACGACTGCGCCGGAATATTCAGAACCCGGCCTATCGCTTTCTTGGCAGAAAATACGGAAGTTTTGCCAAAACTTCCTGTTGCTGATTTCGGCCACAATTCCAAAAGGATGAGGCCGACGGTTTCTTCGTCAAGTAGGGATTTGGCCACCACCTCGTCTTCGGCAGACTGGTGACCATTGCCACCCGCAACAGTTGTCCTCATAACCGGTCCTCCTAGTTTGGTGTAAATTTCGCCCAAAGTCATTTTTCCGCCTTTGGGTGGACGCAGGTAACATTTATAGCAAGTACCGTTATCGCCTGGCTTAGCGATAATTACGATTGATAAATGCCTTTCATTCAACTCCAGCACCTTGAAATCTTCGATATGGGCCCTTCCCACCCGATTTTTCTCCAATCTTACCAACCACTCGTATTCGTCGACAGGTAGGCCAGCAGCCCTCAACCTGTCTTCGAATAGTCTTTTCATTAAAGGAACCACCCCTTTTCGGACCGAGTGTTTTCCTTTGTCAACCCACACTGACATCGACTTCCTCCTTTTTAGTTAGACCAAAACCAGACCTGATACTAATATTAAGTCAAGAGGATGTCAAAAAAAATCCCCGGGAAGGGCTAGGTCCTTCCCGGAGACATCCTCAGTCACTTTTCAGCACACAACACTTCTTTGCTGTAATCCGCCGCGTATAATCTTGGTTTTTCTTCTCCAGAAACTTTCTCCAGCTTGGGAAAATCGGCCCCCCTGCCCCACCGCCGAAAATAGGCCGCCAGGTCATAAATCGACCACGGCTGGTACCCCCGCTCTGCCACCTTCTTCTCCCAATATTCCCACCTTCCAATATCGGCCAACTCTGTGGCATTTTCCACCGCGCATTTTAGCGCCACGCTCAGGTTAAACTGGTCGACATTCCCCTCCATCACCACCATCATAGACTGAAAATACTTTTCGATGACATAAGTGTTGCTACCTTTCCACCAAAACAAAAGCCACTTAAGCACAACTCCTCCTTTCCGGGGGTTAGATAAGAACTTCTAATTTATTACTACCTCAAAACAAAGGAAAAGAAAACTGGTGATTTATAAAAACCTAAAGTGGCTTAACTCCTGTCTGAACAACTATTTCAATCTTTCTTTCTATTAAATCTTCGCTCATTCTCGATTGCGCATATTCCTTTAGTAAACCGAGGGCTTCTTTTTTAGACTCTGGTGGAACAAGGTTCCAGCCACTCACCGACTGAAAGTATTCCATAACTTGTTCAATAGTGAAAAATTCAGACACCGGAAATACCGCCCTTTCTATATTTTCAAAACCTGCTTGGTGGAGAATTTGATCAGGATGATAGCCATTTTTAATACGCGGTAAATCTTCGGTCATATATTGGCGAAAAATAGATCTGTAACCCTGACTAAAATCACCGATATCATTTTTATTCACAATAAAAATCGAGCCACCCGGTTTTAATACCCGCTTCATCTCTTTTGTAGACCCAGTATCCGTAAACCAATGAAAGGCACTAAAAGAAGTAACAGCATCGAACGATTCATCGGGAAAAGGTAGCGCTTCTGTCGAGGCAACAAGGTAGGAAATATTCTCCTGGTTGTTTTCTTTGGCCGCCCTAATCATTTCCGGAGCAATATCTGTTCCGATCACTTCTGCCCCACGCCGAGCCAACTGTCGGCTAGGTAAGCCAGTCCCACAACCAACATCTAAAATTGTCGGCTTTGGTTTTTTAATGTGCGACCATAAATAATCCAAAACCTCCTCCGGCACGCCTTTGCGACCAACTTTATATTGATCAGCCAATTTACCAAAGTTGCCGGTGTTACGAGACATAGAGGGTACTGGTGTCATATACCCATCTTACATAACGAGTGGATTATTAGAAAGAAACCATCAGATTGACTGAAACCCTACTCTGTTTGACTTATATATTTTTTTATGTTAAAATATTAATAGAATGAACCTCTACAACCGAAAAACTCAGAAGGAGTAAGAAGGATGCCCAGACAGAAGTTTTCGTTCGATAAAAAGTTTCTAGGACGACTGGTTACCACTTATTGGCCATTTCGGTGGCCAACTGCAGTGGCGTTTGCGGTCATGATTTGCAATCAATTCCTCTCTCTCGTTCCCGCCTACCTTTTGG
>CAZIIR010000042.1:0-5077 GCA_964539475.1 uncultured Candidatus Saccharibacteria bacterium | reverse complement strand
ACGAAATATTCTCTCTAGATAGGTGTATTATAGTAAGACATGCCTACATATGATGGCTTATCCGACGAAGCTTTGGCCCTCGAAACCCAAGGCGGAAACAAAGATGCTTATGGCGAGCTTGTTCGTCGTTTTGAAAAAAAGATCAGTCGCTATGGTAAAAAATTTGTTGCTGACAATGACGATATCAATGACTTGGTTCAAGACATTTTTATTAAAGCTTATATAAATATCAATAGTTTTGATGCGGGGCGAAAATTTTCACCGTGGTTGTACCGGGTAGCCCATAATGAATTTGTAAACTATTTGCGTAAGAAAAAATCAATCCCGTTTTCCTTTTTTGAATACGATGTGCTTTTACCTGGTTTGTCGGATAGCACTAAAACCTCCGATGAAGCCGAGAGGGAAGAGATAAAAAGATTGGTTGATACGTCGGTGCAAGATTTGCCGCCAAAATATCGTGAGCCACTTTTATTATATTATTATGAAGAACTAGATTATGAAGCCATTGCTGACGTGCTAGAAATCCCGGTCGCGACAGTAGGGGTGAGGCTGATGCGCGGTCGAGGTTTATTGAAGAAAAAATTGCACAATATTAATAATTAGAATATGACTGACCAAAATAGCCCAAAACTAAATATTGCTGAAGTGATTATTAATAAAATTAATTCCACGGAGGTCAAAACTCGTTCCCGGTTGTTTTTTGTATTTAAAGGTCTTGTTTTTTCAGCGGTAGCCTTATTTTTATTGATATTTAGCTTGTATATAGTGAGCCTGGTTTCGTTTGTTTTGCGGGCAAATGGCCTACTAAAAACACCAGGTTTAGGCTGGTGGGGTTTGGGATTTTTTGCTCATTCCTTGCCTTGGCTTTTGGTGCTACTAGCGGTAGGAGGAGTAATAGTTTTAGAAGTGGTAGTTAGTCATTTTCGGTTTTCCTATCGACGGCCCGCCTTGTACTCGTTGCTCGGAGTCATCTTGTTTGTGGTGGCTGGGGGAATCTTGGTAGAAAAATTGGAGATGCACGACCGCCTATACCGCCGAGCGACTGAAGACCGGTTGCCTATTTTTGCGCCAATCTATAGGGAATATGGCATGATGCCGATGGCCGACAATTATCGTGGCCAAATCGAGAAAATGGAAAGCTTTGGTTTTTGGCTTATCGAATCTAAAAGCGGAGATAGCTATAAAGTGCTAGTTGATAATGGGACCAAAATTTTGCTGCCACCGGGGGAGGTATTGGTGGCCGGCGAGAGGGTTATTGTTTTGGGTCGTAGTGATGACGAGACAATAAAAGCCCGAGCGGTGTTGATGCCCCCTGACCATTTGCCAGATTGGCCGCGCCCAAAAAAGATGATGAATCTGAAATAAAGTACTTTTTAGTTTGTACTAATATTTAGTAGCAAGATGCTTGTCCGGACTAACATCTATTTGCTCTTTTAATTAATAGTTTAAAAAATCAAAATTAAAATGAAAAATAAAAAGTTATTGGCTTATGTGTTTTTGCCCGCCCTGGCTCTAGGGCTAGTTAGTACAGGTGTTGCTTCGGCTCAAGGAATGGGTATGGGACTAAAAAATATGGACCCAAAAGATATGGCGAGCCATCTGGAAGAGAGGTTTGCCCACCAGGCCGAGGTGTTTGGTCTAAGTGTGTCAGACATCAAAGAAGCTTGGGCTGAAGGTAAGACAATAAAAGATTTGGCCGATGAAAAAGGTATTGATTTGGAAACAGTTAAAGCGAAAATGAAAGCTGAGCGAAAAGAACAAATGAAAGAACATCTCCAGTCCCTAGTTAGTGAAGGGGTTATTACTCAAGATCAGGCCAACAAGCGATTGGCTTGGGTGGAAAAAATGACTGACAAAATGAAAGATAAAGTTGGAGATGAAAAGGAAGGTGGGTTTAGGATGGGCGGGGGACCGATGATGGGAGGATTCTAAATATCGTTTAGTTTATAAACCAGCCCGAGACACAAAAGCGTCTCGGGCTGGTTTAGCTTGAAAAAGACCAAAAATGTGTTAATGTTTTTCTATTAGAAGCGCGCTTAGCTCAGTTGGCTAGAGCATCTCGTTTACACCGAGAGGGTCGGGGGTTCGAGTCCCTCAGCGCGCACAAGAAAAAGGCCATCTCATGGCTTTTTATTGTGTCGGCTAGGAAGTGAACCGCTTCACTTCCGGGAGGGAATCGAAAGGAGTTTCGTTATTGAATAAGCAAAGTGAAATGAAATCGAAACTCACTTGCCCCCGTAGGGGGAGAGTCCCTCAGCGCGCACAAAACAAAAAAACCGCCGTTTGCGGTTTTTTTGTTTCAGGTCTTATATTTGCTACAGTACTAATATGAACTTCCAGCCGGAAATAATATATCAAGACAAAAATGTACTGGTTATAAACAAGCCCGCTGGTCTTGCGGTTCACTCCGATGGCCACCGAGCCGAGCTGACCTTGGCCGATTGGGTGGCGGGGCGCTTTCCAGAGGCAGTTGAAGTAGGGGAACCAATGACTTTGCCCGACGGGCGGGTAGTAGTGCGGCCGGGGATTGTGCACCGGCTCGACAAGGACACTAGTGGAGTAATGATTGTAGCCCTCAATCAGCCGACTTTTTTATGGTTGAAGGAACAATTTCAAAATCGACAAGTAGAAAAAACTTATCGCGCTATTTTGTATGGCCAGTTTTCTGATCCAACAAAAGAACAAACTATTGATTTGCCGATTGGTCGTAGTTTAAAAGACCCACGCGTGCGGGTGGCTAGCCAAAAAGCCGCTAGTACTTTACGCGAGGCCGTGACAGTTTTTCGGGTCATTGAAACTATTGGCGAATACTCGTATGTGGAAGCCAAACCCAAAACCGGGCGGACCCACCAACTACGAGCCCATTTTAAAGCGGTTCAACACCCAATTATCTGTGACAATTTGTATGCGCCCGGGAAAGCCTGCCCCCCGGGCCTTACCCGCCAAGCCCTACATGCCTTTAGGTTGAAGGTAGTTTTACCCGGAGGAGAAGAAAAAGAGTTCGAGGCGCCATTGCCGGCTGATATGGTGGCTGGTCTTGATAATCTACGATTGGCGTGCTAGACTGCTCCCGTTATGACAGCAACTATATTTAAGATTTCGCCGGTTGACATGGTTAAGCGTCAAAAGCTAGACCTAGCTTCTGGTTCAACTGTGCGAGTTCACCAAAAAATTCAAGAAAAAGGCAAGACGCGGTTGCAGGTGTTTGAAGGTTTAGTAATTGCCAGAAAGCACGGTAGTGAGGCCGGAGCTACTTTTACAGTTCGCAAAGTGGCTAGTGGGGTAGGGATGGAAAAAACTTTTCCTCTTTATTCACCAATGATCGACAAGATCGAGATAGTGCGTAAATCAAAAGTCCGTCGTTCTAAGCTTTACTTTATCCGCGACAAGGCTGCTAAAGAAATTCGCCGCCGGATGAAGCAGGTATTGGGTGGCCGGATGGATATTGAAGAGGAGGCAGTGGCTGGTCCCGAAGAAACACCAGTCGAAGAAGTGCCAACCGAAACTGTGGAAAATGAGATTACGACTGAAGAGGTGCCGACTGAAGACAATAAATAATAAAACCAAAAAACAAGCCGGCGCTCGCCGGCTTGTTTTTTGGTTGTTTTTACTTACAATATGTTTGTACAAAATGCGCGGGTGTTGAAATTGGTAGACATTTATCCTTGAGGTGGATAAGCCCGTAAGGGCGTGGAGGTTCGAGTCCTCTCCCGCGCACAAAATAAAAAACCGCAATATTGCGGTTTTTTATTTTGTGCGCGGGAAGCGACTGAAATGCTTCAGTCGCGTGAGGACTCGAAGCCTGATTGAGATATTTTATGAATTTACGAAATAAAATATCCAATCGGGGTACTGGTCCTGTAAGGACCGAGTCCACGAGCTACTTGGCTTGCGTAGAGGAGTCGAAAAGGCTGAACTTATCGCAACGAGCCGAGCACCAATGACTTTCTTTGGTGCTCGGCGAAGTGAGATGTGAAGCCTGTACAGAATCTGTAAGATTCAAGTCCTCAACTATTATCTTATTGCTTTCTAAAACCACTGCGTTATAGTCAAAATAGAAGAAAGGAGGTGATCTGCTTGGCTAAAACCAAACAGCCAAAAAAGAAAGCCAAGGCCAGAAAAAAGAAGTCAACCAAACCCAGGACCGCTAGACAAACTTGGTATATCTTTGGTCTCCGGGAGGGTGATTGGGAAGTGGAGTTTATCCGGACGGCCCGCGTTTTCTCGGCCGAGCAAGCTTGCGGGTTTTTGTACCACAAACACCCCGAGCAACTACGCTCACTCTCTGACGGGGTTTTGTATATCTACATCTGGGCCCAAGTAGAAGAGGTGGTGAGATATCCACTTATTGAGCCCAAGAAAAGCCAGTATTTACTGCCGTTTTAGCGCCTCGGGCAAAATTAGCTTGTTCGGGGCGTTTGCTTTGCTTATAATCTACATAGAAAGGAGATTGTCGTGGAGAAGTATTTTGTGGTGTTTTACCCGCCTGCAGGGGAGGGACCACCTGATCGTCGTGAGCTCCGTGGGCAACTTTCCTCACGAACAGAAGCAATTATTGCCGCAAGAGAGCAGTATCCAGATGAGTGTGAAGAAAATTCCCACTGCGATGGTTGGGAGGTGTTTATTGAGTCGGATTTATTTCGGGTTCACTCGGAATCTTAGCGGGGTGCAAACTATTTTGGTTTACACCCCTTAACTATATTGTATTTTTCTAAATATTTTTTTTATGTCACTTTTTACCGGTAAAGGGGACAATGGAACAACTAAAACTTTTGGTTGCAATCAACGTATCTCAAAATCATCGACTGTGGCCTGGGCCCTAGGCACATTAGATGAGTGCAATTCTTTTGTCGGCTTAGCTAAGGCTAAGTCGAAAGATGTTGATTATGAAGTTCCTGGCGCCGGGGCCAAGTTGGCAGTAGTTTTGCACCAGGTGCAGGAAAATATGTTTATTGTTCAGGCCGAAACTGCCGGTGCGGATAAAAAAATCTCCGCTGATAAGGTGGTGTGGGCAGAGAATATTATTAATGAAATTGAAAAAACTTTACCGCCAATTACCACTTTTTTTATTCCTGGT
>CAZIIR010000041.1:0-5417 GCA_964539475.1 uncultured Candidatus Saccharibacteria bacterium | reverse complement strand
CCGGGGGCTTTTTATTTTCAAATACTAATTAGAATCAAATTTATAATAAACTTTTTTACCAAAACGCAAATCAACATAGTCGAGAGCCCGGGCCGAACGCTCGGCCTGAAACTCGGCCGACTGCCACAAGGCTTTTAAATAAGAAGCCACCGAAGATAATTTACTTTCCGCTTTAAACCTTAGTTCCCACTCTTCGCTCCCCCGGTCAGCAATATTTTCAATCATAAAGAAATAATCATTGTCGCCCGACACGCGCACCGAACCAACATCCGAACGCTTTAGTCCGGAAAAATCTAAAACCGCTGGCAGTGAACCAATAGTCTCGTCGAGCCTAGCAAAACCAGCACGCGCAAGCGGCGCCTTGCCTACCGCATCGGCCGGTAGTGGACTATAAATAACAAACATTACATTTTTAGATATGCCAGGTGCGGGTGAAAAAAGTAACCCGGTCTGGTCGGCCAAGTAACAAGACGAGGTCGAAGCCGAATCACCACACCAAATATACTTGGCCTGCCGCTCGGCAATTTTAACCTCCAAAGTAGCCACTGACTTTACTTTCAAATCGACATACCCAATGTAGCCAGAACTCCGCAAAATATCGCGGGTTATTTTTTCACGCGGATAAATCAAAAAATTGCGACGGGGAAAAATATAAAAATAGTTACCCTCGAGGTCGGCTTGCACTATTTTTTGGACCTCACTCGCTTCCACTGTTTTGTGGCCCAAAACTTTTACTTCTTTTATTTGCAAACCCTCATAGCGCATCAGCCAACCTAAAACCAACAACAAGACTAAAACAAAACCTAAAAACACCTTTCGACGCAAACTACGGCGACGCCTAGTCGAGGCCGCTTTTTGCCGACGCAAATCTTCGCGGGCGTACACGACCGGACGTGGCGCTTTATTTATGGGGACCGATGAGCGCTTTACCGACATATGGTTGCAATACCTCTGGCACTTTAATAGAGCCGTCGGCCTGCTGATAATTTTCGACCAGCGAAACGAGCAAACGAGGAGTGGCTGACATGGTGCCATTTAGAGAGTGGACGAAACGCAGCTTACCCTCTGGATCGCGATATTTAAGATTTAGTCGCCGCGTCTGAAAATCGTGGAAATAGGAAATCGAGTGGGTTTCGCGATATTTTTGCTCACCCGGCACCCACGCCTCAATATCATATTTTTTAACCTGACCTAGGCCCAAGTCACCACCACAATTGACCACTACCCGATAAGGGATATTGAGAGCCTGCATATATTTTTCGGCTACGGCCAAAAGTTTTTCGTGCCACTCTACCGACTGCTCGTGGTTTGCTTCACACAAAACTAGTTGTTCTATTTTGAAAAATTCATGGACGCGAATCAAACCTTTGGTGTCTTTACCATGACTACCGGCCTCACGCCGAAAACAAGGAGAAAAGCCGGCATATTGTAGAGGCAACTTGGCTTGGTCGATAACCTCATCCATATGCATCGCCATTAGGCCAACCTCCGCCGTACCAGCCAAATAGTCAGTATCTTGTGTTTTATATAAATCTTCTTCCCCTTGAGGTAAATAGCCGGTACCCAAAAGAGCTTCTCGACGAACTAAAGATGGAGAAATAACCGGGGCAAAACCTTCGGCCCGCAACATATCGAGCGCTAGTTGCCACAAAGCAAAGGAAAGTTGAACCCCTTCATTTTTTAAAAAATAACCTCGGAACCCGGCTACCTTTGCCCCTCGTTCAAACTCGGCCATTTCTAAGGCTGACATTAGTTCCACGTGGTCACGAGCGGAAAAAGCAAAAACTGTTTTTTCACCCCAAGTTTTTAACTCGGCATTACTAGCATCATCATCGCCCTCTGGTACTGACATATCTGGAATGTTGGGCACCTGCACCATTAGCTTTTGCCAATCTTTTATTATTTCTTTTAGTTCTTCCTCTTTAGCTTGCAAAGAATCTTTGACTATTTTCATCTCGGCAATGAGAGCTTCGCGCGCGGCCGCGTCGACACTGGTTATTTTGGCGCTGGTTTCATTTTGCTTGGCCCGCAAAGATTCGACTTCTATTAAAATAGCCAGTCGTCGATCGTCGATACTAATAAGCTCCTCCACTTTAAAATCTAGCCGCTTTTTGCGAGAGGCTTCGGCAATAATAGATTGATTCTCTCGAATGAATTTTATATCAAGCATAAGTTTTTAGTATTTACAGAATAGCAAAACTATCTGACAAAATAAAGCCGGGGGCGCTTGCGCAACCACCCCCGGCACCCGACTCTTACTTTCGGCCCGAATTGCCGGACCGCGACAAAAGGGCCATTTGTCGACCCCAGACTTGCGCGTGCAGTTCTGGATAGTCGCGACTGAGGCGAAGTAGGGGCAACTCCCCTTTTTTTGCCTCGTCATTAAAACCTCTCACCTCGTCTGTGGTTGCCACGCAAGGTCTCGGTGGCAGTGGCATTTTCCTTCTTCTCGGCATAACAGTACCTCCAGCAGCCTAAACTATTCATACTACAAAAAATATTTTGCTACAATAAGCTAATGTCTAATATCCTTGAGTTACCAACCAAAAACTGGCCTCCTCTCCTATTAGAAATTCCCGATAAACCAAAACAACTCCAAATTATTGGCAACCTTCCCGACCCAGATAAATACACTTACCTCGCGGTGGTCGGCTCTCGTAAATATTCCAATTATGGCAAAGAGGCTTGTCGAGAGTTAATACTAGGACTTAGTGGCCAACCGGTTGTCATAGTGTCTGGTCTGGCCCTGGGTATTGATGCTATTGCCCATCAGGCCGCCCTCGATGCTGGTTTAAAAACTATCGCCGTGCCTGGTTCTGGTTTAGACCCGTCGGTATTGTATCCCCCGTCCAACCGTCGCCTAGCGGAAAATATTCTAACCGCTGGCGGTTGTCTCTTATCAGAATTTGAACCAGACTTTCGCGCTACCCCTTATAGCTTTCCCCAGCGCAACCGGCTCATGGCCGGCATGAGCAAAGCCACCTTAATAGTAGAAGCGACCGCCAAGTCTGGTACCCTTATTACCGCTCGACTCGCTCTCGACTACAACCGCGATGTATTAGTAGTACCTGGTCCCATTTTTAATGACGGTTCCAGTGGTACTTTTGACCTACTCAAACACGGTGCCCAACCAGTTTCAACGGCCTCCGATATTTTAGAAGCGCTTGGTCTAGACCACACTGAATTAAAAAATAATTATGATGACAGTACTTTGTCTGACGTGGAAAAAGAGATTTGTGCTCTGCTTGCCTGTGAGCCCCTTGCGCGTGACGATATATTTTTAAATATTAAAAAAGATACCAGTGTTTTAGCGGCCGCTTTATCTTGGCTCGAGATAAAAAATCTGATTGAAGAAACTGGTGGTGAGTTTCGACTAAAGCGTTGATAGATTTGCCAAACTACTTACTGTCTGTTACTACTTATTACGCTTTATTTGTGATAAAGTAACCAAACATGAAATTACTTATTGTTGAATCACCGGCTAAAGCTAAGACTATTTCTAAATATCTTGGTGGCGCTTACACCGTGCGCGCGTCGGTGGGTCATATTCGCGACTTACCAAAATCAAACAAAAACGCCATCGATATTGAAGGCGGTTTTATTCCGCACTACGAAATATCTAAAGATAAACACAAAGTCGTGGCAGAACTAAAGTCTCTGGCTAAAAAAGCCGACGAGGTGGTACTCGCTACTGACCCCGACCGTGAAGGCGAAGCTATTGCCTGGCATATTAAAGAAGCTCTGGGTTTAAAAAAACCAAAACGAATTGTTTTTCACGAAATTACACCCGAAGCTGTGCAAGAAGCGATCAAGCACCCACGTCTGATTGACGACAACCTCCGTAGTGCCCAAGAAGCGCGCCGCGTTTTAGACCGACTCTTCGGCTACGATTTATCGGGCCTAATCTGGACCAAATTGCGCTATGGCTTGTCCGCCGGCCGAGTACAGTCACCCGCCCTACGGATTTTAGTGGAACGAGAAAAAGAAATTGGAGCTTTTATCCCGGAAGCTTTTTGGGTTATTACTTCGGTTATGCAATCGGAAAATGGAACTGATATTCCTTTTACTTGTAGCATTGAACCAAAAACCGAAAAAGAAGCTGACAATATAACCGCCGCCGCCCAAAAAGGCTCGTGGAAAATAAAAGATATTACAGCCACCGAAGCCAAGCGCCAGCCTCGTGCCCCTTTTACTACTTCTACCCTCCAGCAGTCCGCCTCAAGTCGCCTTGGTTACTCGCCGAGTATTACAATGCGCCTGGCCCAAAAACTGTACGAAAAAGGTTTGATTACCTATATGCGTACCGACAGCACCAATCTTTCCACTCAAGCGGTGGGAGAAATAAAATCAGTAGTCAGTAAAGAATACGGCGCTGAACATTTCTCCGCCAATATTTTCAGTAAAAAATCTAAAAATGCCCAAGAGGCCCACGAGGCTATCCGCCCCACTCACGCCACCACCAAGATGGCCGGTACTACTGAACAAGAAAAAAGGCTGTATAAACTAATTTGGGAAAGAGCCGTGGCGAGCCAAATGAAACCGGCTAATATTTTGCGCACCAAAGTTGTGGCTACTTGTAGTGACAAAGAAGTGCCCGACTTTTCCACCAACGGTTCGCAGGTATTGTACTCGGGCTGGCTCTTGGCCGACCCGCGCGCCCGTGGAGAAGATGTCGATCTACCCAAATTAAAGGCCGGTGAAAAATTAAAATTGATTGAAATAAACAGTGAAGGTAAAGAAACCTTGCCTCCACCACGCTACTCGGAAGCTGGCCTAGTAAAAGAATTAGAAAAAAGAGGGATTGGTCGGCCGAGTACCTACGCTCCGACTATTAAAACTATTATCGACCGGGGGTATGTGGAAAAAGAAAGCCGGTCGCTAAAACCAACCGACATGGGCGAATTGGTGTCAGACTTCGTCTGCGAACATTTTACCGATTATGTTAGTGATACCTTTACCGCTGAAATGGAAAATGAATTGGACGAGATAGCCACCGGCGAGCGCGACTATGTTAAAACCCTAAAAGAATTTTACGGGCCTTTTAGTAAGGCAATAAAGTCGAAGAAAAATATTGATAAAATTTCTAACCTTGGTGAAGCCCCGCAAGATATGAAATGCCCAATTTGCCAAGGGTCTATGATTATTAAACTAGGCAAGGGCGGTAAATTTTATTCTTGCGCCAAGTTCCCCGACTGCAACGGCGCCCGAACTTTGGAAGGTAAAGCTTTAGAGGGGCCAAAGGACCTCGGTCGCCTCTGCCCTAAATGTGGCAAGGCCAACTTGGTCGAACGCGAAGGTCGCTTCGGCAAATTTATTTCCTGCAGTAGCTACCCAAAATGTAAATATATTGAGCAAGACCCAAATGCCGAAAAACCCGGTGACACAGGTGTTAAGTGTCCAATTTGTAACAAAGGTAC
>CAZIIR010000040.1:0-5506 GCA_964539475.1 uncultured Candidatus Saccharibacteria bacterium | reverse complement strand
TGGGAGAGGTACTCGTATTCCAGGGAGTTTCGTATTCGGAGACGAAGGTGGGAGACGGGGGAGCTTCGGGGGTCGTGGCACTTTCGATATTTGAATAGTTGGAGAGGTTGTTTCCTCCGTCAGTCGCACGGACTCGGTAGCGGTAGAGGGTGGTGGCGGAGAGTCCGGTATCACTAAAGCTGTTTGAGGAAGGAGTTCCCACTTGAGTGAAGGTGGAACAGCTTGCGCCGCTACAACGCTCCACTTGATAGCCGGTGACAGAAACGTTATCGGTAGAGGCGGTCCAGGTGAGATCGATGCTTGAAGAAGAGGTGGCGGAGGCGGAGAGATTGGTGGGAGTCGATGGTGCTTGAGTGTCGGGAGCTTGGGTGGTGGATCCTACGACATTGCTCCAGCCGGAGAGATTATTGGCGGCATCTCGAGCGCGGACGTGATAGTTGTAGAAAGTATTGGCGGTAAGACCGGAGTCGACGAAAGGTGAGGCGGTCGGGGTGCCAACTTGGGTGAAGTTGGAACAGCCGGAACCTTGACAGCGTTCCACGATGTAGCCGGTGACGCCGACAGCATCGGTACTCGCCGTCCAGGAGACAGAGATGGAGGATTGGGAGGGAGAAGTGGCGGCAAGGTTGGTGGGAGATGTGGGAGGGGTGGTGTCGCCGCCTCCGCCGGAGCCGATCGTTATGGGATAGCCGGAAGTATTGACGGCGCCGGTCGAGTCGATGACGTAGAGGTAGTATGTGCCATCGGCATAGCCGCTCCGATTGAGTTGTGCCGATATGCTCGAACTTGACCATGCGGTGGGCAGTTGCGGTTCGCGATTTGCAGTGAGCGAGTACGTCGATGCGGTCGATATTTCCACTCTCGCTCGCGTGTGATTGATAAAGACGTCGTCATATTGATACGCTCCCGCCGTCCCGCACCCTCGACTGGCATCATCGATCATATTGCCGATGTCAATAGTGTGTCCGTTTGCTCCCCAACCGGCATGGGTCAGATCGGGTCTGGACCAGCCCTCCACGCCATTGATCCATGTTTGCGCCGTGAGCGGACTCTCATCCATTAGGAACTCGAACTTCTTCCAGGTTGAATTGCCAAAGGATACCGCCGAGTCCCATTGTGTTGCCCCGCTACATCCTTCGCAGTAGGCGCGAATCATCGTATCATCGCATCCCGTCGAAAGATAGATATTGTAGCTCCCGCCGTAGATGCGGAGAAACTTTCCCGCCTGTGTATTTGGCGGCATACGGAACCAGAAGGATACGTACCACTCCGTCGGACTGCCGCTCTGGTCGGCGGAGAGTGATCCGAGCTCGCCATTCACCGCGCGCTTTTCGGCATAGTAGCTACTATTGGTCCGATTTGCAGAGGTCTGCACGCTCCAGTTTTCCGGATAGGCGCCAATTCCCAGGTTGCCACCATTCAAGTTACCTCCATCAAAATTGCTCCATGCTTTGTTGAGAAAGGTTTGCGATCCTCCCCAGTCGGCATGCGTGCCAAAGCCGGTTCCGGAAACAGTGACGGTATTCCCGGAAATGTTTGCCGACGTGATAGCGGGCGCGGCGAGCATGATCCGCGGAAAACTTGCACCGATAATTATGACGAGTACCGCCATCTTTATGTTTATGCTGATGCAGATTTCAATTTTTTTGTACTTCATAATTCTCGAGAATGGTAAATAAGAAGACTGAGAGCGTGTTAAAAAAGCTTCAATTTCAAAAGAATCGGCAGAGCTTTTTCGGGAAAAATTATTTTTTGCTTGTCTTCCACTTCGTTCGAAAGCCGCAAAAAACAATTTTTCCCGAAAAAGCGGACTTCCTTAACACACTCTGAGACACTCTTTGACTTCAGACCATAGTATTATATGGGATTCATTATAGCAGAAAAGAAAGCCGATGAATTCTGAAATTTATCCGCAGTCAAGCGCGCTTGGTATTTGTGATATACTGTAAGCTATGAGTCGCCTTTCTCAGTGGTTTGTTATCACGCTTCTCCTCCTCGGATTCTTTGGAGGATATTTTTGGTATCGATCCAAGGCGGGAACAACGACGAATGCGCCGGAAACAACAAACAACACGCTCACAACGGGACTCGTCGGGCATTGGACATTTGACGCGGAGGATATGGACTGGGCGAGTTCCGGAGCGGAGGTATTGGATCGGACGGCAAGCAGTAATGAAGGAGACTTGAGCCCGACATACTTCAGTCCCGTTCCCGGAGTACTGGGGCAGGCGATTCACTCGGATGGAACGGCATGGGAAACGATTGAACTCAATAGCGCTACCAATCTCGAAATGGGAACGGGAGATCTCACTCTCTGCGAATGGATAAACATTACGAGTGCCACCACTGAAGTGCGATCGTTTCAAAAAAAACCAACGGGAAGCGAATCTACCGAGGGATATAGCCTCTATTACTCTACTGATCTTGATGTACTAACCGCACAAATTGGTACCGGATCGACTTTTACATATTATGCGAGCAATGAAATCTCTTTCGCTCTCGAGGGTAGCGGCTGGCACCATATCGCCGCCGTCATTGATCGGGATGCGGGTGTTTCCTTCTACCTTGACGGAGCATTCCTCGGAAAAGACGGGTCGAGCGTGTACAATGGCACGGACATTACCAATGTCGCCGAACCGGGATATATCGCCTTTACCGATGCCAATGCGGATGTTGTCTCTCACGATGATCTCCGTATTTACAATCGCGTCCTCTCCGCGAGCGAAGTGTACCAGTTGGCTACCGCCGGAAAAGCGACGGTAAACGCTCCTCTCGACGACCCCCTCTCCCAAGGGCTCCGTGGCTACTGGAAGCTCGATGACGGCTCCGGCACCAACGCGACCGACAGTAGCGGAAACACGAACACCCTCGCCATGACCGGCTCCCCGAGTTGGACGACGGGGAATATCGGTCCATACGCTCTCGACTTCTCCGGCTCGGGACAATACCTCTCCGTTGCAAGTCCCGCAAGCGGTGTTCTTGACTTTGCCGCCGGTGCGAGTTTCTCTATCACCGGTTGGTTCAACAGAGATACGTTCACTACCGACCATACCATCGTCGCCAAACGAAACGGGCAAACGGCAACCGATGACGGCTATATCGTCTACATTGATGATGCGACCGACACCCTCGTCTTCGAAGCGTCCGATACGGCGGATACCGATGAGTATCAGAGAGTCTCCACGTCCACGTTCACAGCGACCGGCTAGCATCAGTTCGCCGTTACCTGGAATGATTCCGCCACAACCGATCCCGTCAATATCTTTATTGATGGCGCAACCAACAACGGTACCGCAACCGGTACGTTTGCCAATATGGGAAGTCTTGTCGAATCCGTCGCCTTTCGTATCGGCGCGGAATCAGATGCGGGCGTTCCCTTTGACGGGAAGCTCGACGATATTCGCGTCTATGGCTCCGCCCTGAGCGCAAGCGATGTCTTGAAGCTCTACCAAACGACCGCGCCGGCACAGCCGGTCGACACAGGGCTCGTCGGGCACTGGACGTTTGATGGTCCGGATATTGCGGGGAGTACCGCGATTGATCGGAGTGGTTTTGGGAATAATGGGACGATAACGGGGACGACGAAGACAATCGGGAAATTGGGGCAGGCGCTCAGTTTTGATGGTGTTGATGATTATGTGGATAGCGCGAATTCCGTTTCGTGGACGGGAGCATTCGCTTTTGCATTTTGGGTATGGACGCTTGGAGGTAATGATGATGACCTCTTAGGATGGGGCGGGTATAAAATCTGTCGTATCAATTTGTTTGGTGTGTCAACTGATGGTATCGGTTGCACTGTCGATTCTGATGTATATTCAGGTGTCCAGTCAAGCTCTTCCATCAATGATAATTCATGGCACTATGTCGTATATACGGGAAATGCGAGTACGCAGTATTTGTATGTTGATGGGGTTCTCGAGGATACAGGAAATGAGGCGGCGGAAACAAGTTCGGATACTTTCACGATGGGGTATCGCGCCTATGGAAGTACAAATGCCAACGCAAAACTTGATGATGTTCGTTTTTACAATCGTGTGCTTTCCCCGACGGAAGTGGCGGACTTGTACAATATGGGGAAATAAGGACTTGAAAATAAATCGGTAACAAAAAGTGTATGAATCGATCATATAGGCGGCTCTCTAATTTGGCGATTGGTTTTTTATGGGTGGGTGTTTTCTTTATTTTTTCTTTTAGTCAATCTGTGTTTGCGGCAGACTGTACGACTACACTCAATGCGGGCGCTAATGTTGGGACTGCTCTCTCGAGTGCCACCCCCGGATCAGTTATTTGCCTGAACAATGGGAATTATGGCGGGTTCACCCTTAATGGCGTAAGTAAGAATCCGCGAGTGACCATAAGCGCTGTCAATGCTGGGCAGGCAACATTTACGGGTGCCTTAAATATTGGAGGCAATACCAGTGGACTTACTTTTGACGGAGTTAATTATTCCGGGATTACCATTACCGGCGCAAGTACGCGGGAACTTACATTTTCAAATGGAGATGCGAGTCAGGGCGGTATTGAAATTGACGGGGTAACGATAACAACTCCTAACATTTTATTTGAGAGTCTCACATCGTTTGACCAAGATAACTCGGGGTTTTGTCGAGGTGGCGCACACCCCTGTATTGGAGCTGCAGCATACTGGTTCTCTTACTCTGGAAGATCAACCCCAGTTGCCACCATTCGCGGAGCAATCATCGATGGAGGTTGTGCGGACGGAGTGCAATCCGGAGTGCCGTTTATTTTGGAGGAATCGCAAATAAAAAACAAAATTGTTGGCAGTTGCCCGAATGATCCGCATACCGATGCTACGCAATTGTATGGTGGACCGTTTAGTGGGACAATTATCCGACAAAATTTTTATTACTCAAATGTTCAGGTTTTTGCTGCATATGATGGTGTCGATGGTGTATTAATTGAAGATAACGTGTTTGATCCGGGTCCCAGTGGGGCGCGCAGACCGTGCCAAATTGAACTCTACGCAGATGATAGCTCCGTAGTTAGGCACAATACGTTAATTTATCGAGACGCCAGTTACCCAGGTTATGTTTGTTTAGATAAAAAATCCGGAGCGCCAAATGGCGTTGGTACCATTGTGGAAGGAAATATCATTCCTGGCGGATTGCAACAAAACAATGGATCGACCGCGAGTGTTAATCGTTACAATATGCAACGTTCTGGCGCCAGTGGCACAAACTTTAATGGAACGGCGTTATTTGCTGGTGGCACCTTTCCGACGACCTACCCCGGATTTGAACTCACCGCTACTTCACCGGGCAATAATGCTAGTTACGATGGTCTCGATGTCGGAATCCGCACCACTCCTGCCACCCCCGACACCACCCCTCCCACTTCCCCCACCAACCTCTCCGCTTCCTCAACAAGCCAATCCTCCATCACTGTCTCCTGGAATCCCGCGACCGACAACATCGGCGTCACCGGCTACCGCATCGAACGCTGCCAAGGCACCAGCTGCTCCAACTTCACCCAAGTCGGCACTCCC
>CAZIIR010000039.1:0-6324 GCA_964539475.1 uncultured Candidatus Saccharibacteria bacterium | reverse complement strand
TGCTCATTCCTGCCTTGGGACCGGGGCCGAGAGCGGTGGGTAGAGTAGGACCTCCAAGCCTACCTTTACTCCAAACGTTTCTGTGCCGACCGCAATCGCCTCGGTCCCAAGCAGCTACTTTGTCTCATAGGGGGCTATCATATTATCATCCAATGCCCCCGTTTTATTCCAGAGGCCGACACACCCGTGTTGGCCTCCTTTTTGTTTTAAGGGAAAAAAGTTAGAATATATAAATATGTCTCCCTCCTTTGCTCTAAAGCTAAACGACTTTGAAGGTCCGCTAGACCTTCTGTTACAACTTATTGAAAAAAGAAAATTGCATATTAGTAAGGTAAATATCGCCAATGTCGCCGACGATTTTATTTCTTACCTTTCTCAATTTGAAAATTTACCCAAACACGAAACGGCCGACTTCTTAGTAGTGGCCTCGACCTTGATGCTCATAAAATCGTCTTCACTTTTACCAAATTTAAGCCTAACCCCCGAAGAAGAAACCGACGCCGAGGAACTTGAGCGGCGACTAAAGCTGTACCAATATATCCAAACATTAGCTGGCAACCTAAAAAATATTTATGCTCAGCATCCATTGTATTTTCGTGAGGTAAATAAAAATATTACTCCGGTATTTGTAGCCACCCCCGAAATTAATATAACAAACCTACTCTCCGCGGCTAAAGCCATACTACTCGCCTTACCAATACCAATGGTCATTCCGCAGATAGTAATAAAAAAAGTGCGAAGTCTGCAGGAAACTATCGACGACTTAGCCAACCGTATCCAGCGCGCCATTTCCCTCAAATTTAGCGACTTTGCCCCCCGCGATAAGGCGGAAAAAGTAGGCATCATAATTAGTTTTTTAGGAATGCTTGAGTTGGTAAAACAGGGGATGATAGATGTCGAGCAACACGCTCATTATGCTGACATAGATATGCAGACCACGACACCTGGTATACCAAGGTATTAAAAAAGTGTCGCGGGCCGTACCGGCCCGCGACACAGGAAGAAGAAGTTATCATTCCTTTTTCTCCTTTGGAATGCAGTCAGTGACAATGTGGTAAACCACGTCACCACCGACTTGCTCGGCAACTTCGAGTTTGACTCGGTCGCCGAACCCCAGGTTTGCGCCGAGGGGCATATCGACAGTTACCAACCGGGTAATAGCCCGCTCTCCACCGTCAAATACCACCACGCAGACACCTGTCTGCGCATCCTTAAACGCGGAGGGCTTGGTGGTGACCACCCCCTCCGTCACCACCTCTCGGAAACCAACCTCAAGCGGAGTGTTGGGAGTTTCGTTTGGGGCTATGGTGGCACACCCAGAAATCACAATGATTCCGACAACAAAGAATCTTCTCATTTTTTTCCTTTCTCTTTTCCAACCCGCCTTTTTTTATCATATTTATAGTATTGTGTCAATATTAATTAATTCCCAATTTATCATTGGCTAAAGCAAATTTAAACGGTATAATATGGCCAATATGAATCTTGCATGCCAACTAGAGGCGGTGCTTTTTTATAAGTCCGAGCCGGTTAAAATTTCCGTTTTAGCTAAAATTCTTGGTGCAGATGAGTCGGCCATAAAAGAAGCCAGTAACGAACTTAAATCAGGTCTAGTGGGCAGGGGAATACGCTTACTTGAAAACGACAACAGTCTGTCCCTAGTAACAGCCGGTGAAGTTAGTGAATTGATAGAAAATATCACTAAGGAGGAATTGTCTCGTGACATCGGTAAGGCTGGACTTGAGACCTTGGCGATTATTTTATACCAAGGGGAGGTGGCGCGGGCTGATATCGACTATATTAGGGGAGTTAATTCTAGTTTTATTTTACGTCACTTATTGGTGCGTGGTTTAGTCGCCCGCGAAACCAGCCCCACCGACCAACGCAGTTTTATTTATCGACCAACCACCGAACTTTTAGCCACCCTAGGTCTAGAAAACAAAGAACAGCTACCAGAATTTGCAGAAATAAAAACAAAAATCGCTTCCTTTATGTCCGCAAGTGGAGACAAATTAGAGAATATTACTGCCAATACCACCAATGAATAATCGCTTTAAACATCCCAAGATCCTTACCCGCTTACTTTTAGGTCTAGTGAGTGTCTTTTTATTGTCTGGTATCTTTTTGTCTGCTTGGCCTACTTGGGAAAAACACCAAGCGGAAGCCAAAAAAGTTGCAGTGGCCCAAGTTACTGTGCCACCAAAAGTTTTTCCAGCGGTTAGTTTAGAGGCGAAAGCGGCGGTTGTCGTGAACGCCAAAAACGGTAAAGTTATTTTTGGTAAAAACGAAACAGAAAAAATGCCCCTCGCTTCTATTACCAAACTAATGACCGCTTATGTAGCCAGCCAAAGTCTAGGGCCGGCCGACCAAGTAACCATAAGCCCTCAAGCATTAGCCGGTGGTAGCAACGCTGGTCTTTTAGTGGGAGACGCGTGGACAGTTAAAAATCTAACCGACTATATGCTAACTACTTCAAGCAATGGCGCTGCCTCCGCTTTAGCTGAAGCAGTAAACAGTCGGGGATTGGATTTTATTTCTAAAATGAATGACACCGCTGCTAATTTAGGTTTATCATCTACCCGCTATATGAACGAGACCGGGCTGGACCTGGGTCAAAACTTTGGCGGTTCTTATGGTTCGGCCACCGACGTCGCTACCCTTGTACGCCATATTCTAAAAACCAAGCCTGATTTAATGCGCCCTACAGTAAAACCCTCTATCTATACCTCGTCAGCTTCGGGTTTGGTTTATACTGGTGAAAATACCAACGACATTGTCGGTAAAATTCCTGGTCTGATTGGGTCTAAAACCGGCTACACCGACAGTGCCGGCGGCAACCTAACGGTAGTCTTTGACGCTGGTCTAGCTCAACCGGTCGTGATTGTGGTATTAGGGTCAAGTAAAGATGGCCGGTTTAGTGATGTCTTAGCCCTAACCCGGGCCACCGTTGATTATTATTCAGAATAATTATTTTAAATAAAATGTTCCTCTCCGTCATAAAAGTTTTCGCACCGACTGCTATCGCTTTCTTTACTGGCATTGGTATTACTCCTATCCTGACTCATTACCTATACAAACATCGAATGTGGAAAAAGAAAGCTGGTAAAATTGCTCCCGACGGACGGGCTACCCCTATTTTTGACAAACTACACGCCCATAAAGAAACTGGTACACCCCGCATGGGCGGGATTATTATTTGGGTTAGTGCCCTTATCACTATTGCTATTATTTGGTTAATCTCCCAAATTTGGCCAACCGACATTACCACCAAACTAGACTTTTTATCTCGCAATCAAACCTGGCTACCATTATTTACTCTACTAGTTGCTTCTTTACTTGGTCTAATAGACGACCTATTGCAGATTAGAGAACTAAAAGGTGAAAAAAATAATGGTGGTTTGTCGTTCTTAAACCGACTATCTATTGTTTTTACCTTAGGACTAATTGGGGGCTGGTGGTTCTATGCCAAGCTCGGTGTTAGTTCTCTCCATATCCCGTTTTGGGGCGAACTAATGGTCGGGATGTGGATTATTCCAATATTTGTTCTGGTAATGTCGGCGCTGTTTTCTAGTGGCGTAATCGACGGCCTCGACGGCCTCTCAGGGGGAGTAATGGCGATTATTTTCACTGCTTATGCCGGCATTGCGTTCTTCCAAAACCAAGTCGACTTAGCGGCCTTTTGCGCAGTGATCGCTGGTGGGACACTAGCTTTTCTTTGGTTTAATATTCCACCGGCTCGTTTTTATATGTCAGAAACCGGTATTTTAGGATTAACCACCACCCTGACCGTGGTCGCTTTCCTAACCGACTCCGTTTTGTGGCTACCTCTTATTGCCTTTCCACTTTTAATTACTTCCGCTTCGGTAATTATTCAGCTCTTGTCGAAAAAACTACGCGGGGGTAAAAAAGTTTTTTTAGTGGCACCAATCCATCACCACTTTGAAGCGATAGGCTGGCCTGCCTACAAAGTGGTCATGCGTTACTGGATTATTTGCGTCATCACTTCACTCGTCGGCATGATTCTCATCTTGCTCGATAAATAAAATGACCAAGACTGAAAAAAACCAAAGTCGCTTTTTCCTTTTTTTAGTCGCCCTTATTTCGGGGTTTGGTTTTTTTATCTTTTTGTCAGCTTCGCTTGGTATGGTTGGGACCAATATGGCGGGCTTTATTCATGTCGGTCTAAAACAGCTAGGGGTACTCTTGGGTGGATTAGTAATAATGATCGGCCTATCCAATATTCCATATCGAATATGGCGTGAATATTCTCTACCTATATTAATCGCTGGTTTTATTGCTACCGCTCTTATATTTATTCCCGGTTTAGGTATTTCTGCTGGAGGCGCTACTCGTTGGCTAAACTTGGGATTTTTTTCTATTCAACCGGCCGAACTAATGAAGCTAGGCCTCGTAATGTATTATGCTGCTTGGCTAGCTCGCGCTAAAGACCAGGCTGGTACTGTCCGTGGGGGGTTACTACCGTTAGTCGTCTTATTGGGTATCTCTGGCGTCTTGCTTATTATGCAACCCGACACGGGGACCTTTCTTGTTATCGCTTCGGCCTTAGGCGCTCAATATTTTATCGGGGGTGGTAAGTGGCGCCACTTTCTACTTTTATTTATTGTTGGAGTGCTCGCTATTGGTTGCTTGGCTTTATTTAAACCTTATATCCGCGATCGTATTACAACTTTTATTGACTCCGACAAAGACGTCTTGGGGTCATCTTACCAAATAAACCAATCTCTGATTGCTATTGGTTCGGGGGGAATCGGGGGCCGAGGCTTTGGTCAAAGTTTGCAAAAATTCAACTTCCTTCCTCAACCAATCGGTGACTCTATTTTTGCCGTCGCCGGTGAAGAATTTGGGTTTATTGGTACTAGTACTATCTTAATACTCTTTCTTTTGTTTGGTATCTATGGTCTCAAAATAGCTGGGGCTAGTAAAGACACTTTCGGTGGACTACTGGCCACCGGCCTTGTTATACTCATCATAACCCAGTCATTTGCCAATATCGGGGCCATGTTAGGACTCATACCACTAACAGGTGAACCACTTATTTTTGTCTCCCAGGGTGGTAGTGCTTTACTTTTTGGACTGTCAGCCGTCGGCATAATTTTAAATATTTCTCGTTATCAGAAAAATCATACTTAAAAAATGAAAATCTCACTTACCGGCGGGGGAACAGGGGGACATTTTTATCCCATTATTGCAGTCACCGAAGAATTGCGAGATGTTATTTTTGAACAGAAGTTAATCGGGACAAAATATTATTTTTTTTCCGACCAACCATACAGCCCTAAACTTTTGGCCGACAACGAACTGGTTTTTGTCAAAATACCTTCCGGCAAATGGCGACGCTATTTTTCCCTCCGCAACTTTAGTGATTTGTTTGTCTTAGCTTTCGGTTTTATCTTAGCTCTGTGGCGTATGTTTTGGATTTATCCCGATGTCCTATTTTCTAAAGGAGGTTATGCCTCTATGCCCGCCGTCATGGCCGCTCGTATCTTAGGAGTACCAGTATTTATTCACGAGTCCGACTCACACCCGGGCCGGGCCAACCTCTGGGCCGGCAAATTTGCTACCCGGGTTGCCCTGTCTTACCCCGACGCCGCTAGTTTTTTTCCAAGTGAAAAAACTGCCGTGGTCGGTAACCCCCTGCGTCGAGAAATAATGAACCCGGTACCCGAGGGGGCAAAACGTTTTCTAAAATTAGAAGAAAATTTACCTATCATTTTTATCCTCGGCGGGTCACTTGGTTCGCAAGCAATAAACAATGCCCTCCTTGATGCCCTACCAACCTTGGTCCAAAAATACCAAATCATTCACCAGACTGGGCGCCAAAACTACGACGACATTGTGGCCCGCAGTAGTGTTATTTTAGAAGGCGACACTTATAAAGAACGCTATCGACCTTTCCCATACCTCGAGAGTTTGGCCATGCGCATGGCCGCCGGAGTGGCCGACCTGGTTATTTCCCGAGCCGGTTCCGCTATTTTTGAAATCGCTCACTGGGGTATACCAGCTATTATTATTCCTATTCCGGAAGAAGTCAGTCACGACCAAAGGTCCAACGCTTTTGCCTATGCTCGCTCTGGCGCCGCTATTGTTATTGAAGAAAATAATTTGGCCCCTTCTATCCTCACAGCTGAAATCGAACGAATTTTAGCCAATGAAGATTTAAAAAATAAAATGAAAATATCAGCTAAGAGTTTTTCTCATGCTGATGCTGGCCGTAAAATTGCCGAAGAAATAGTCGCTATTGCCCTTAAACATGAATCCTAATATTATTACCCGTTTTGCCCCCAGCCCCACCGGGCTACTACA
>CAZIIR010000038.1:0-7081 GCA_964539475.1 uncultured Candidatus Saccharibacteria bacterium | reverse complement strand
TTGAAAACCGGAATGTCCGCAAGGGCATCGGGAGTTCGAATCTCCCCCCCTCCGCCTGTAGTCTTTTTTATCGGACCTATGTTGAGGCTTGATAAATAAGGACAAAATAACAACGTTTAAATCCCGCAAGGCTCGACCTCTGCGGGATTCGAACTTTCCTAGATATATATAATTTTTTAGTTTAAAATTAGAGTAATGTATCTAAATAAGATTTTAATAGTTAATCAAAAAAGCTGTAGAGATGTTGTTGTTGGTTTTGAAAAAGACAAGCCAACTACTTTGATTGGAAAAAACGACTCTGGTAAATCTGTAATACTAAATTCAATAGGTTGTATACTGGGAAACCAATCAATAAAAACAGGCACAGATACTCAAATCACATCAGACATATCAAATACCCCCATATCTAAAGAGGTATTTGATAAATATATATCTGACTTTGGATTACCGTTATTTAATTATAATGAAAAAAGTTCTTATGTTCTTGCTGATTTAATTTTTGAGGATTCTGATATATCTGAAGATTTTGATAAAAAAGCGTCTAGTCTATTGAAGTGGAGTATTGAGGGTTCAAACGATTCTCATATTTTTATTATAAAACAATATACTAAAGGAGAAGATGCTGGAAAATACTATATTTGCACCAGAGATACAGATGATAACTTGTCCCTTTGGTCAAAAACTCAAGCTGAATTAACTTCCCTGGTAAAAGAGCACTCTGTTTCAGAAGATGATATTAAGAATGATAATGCTAAGGGTAGATTTTCTAACTTAGAAAAGTTTAGAGCAATTTATAATAAGCTAAAAGTAGAACCTAAGTGGACGCCATATGCTGATTTTTCACCTAAAAAGGATGGAATTTTCTTCCCTACATATAGGTATATTGATTGGAAAACATCATTAAAAGAGATAGAAGCAATAGCGAAAGATGCCGTATCAATACAAATAGATGTTCATAAAGCCAAGCTTGTAGAACAGGCAAAAACTATTAGTGAAGAAATTAATAAGATTGTTAATGAAGACTTAGTCTCAAAATCGGATTCAATTTTTGAAGATAATGAAAATCTAAAAAAACTAAAGATCGGTGTCAGTTTTTCTGTAGAGGAAAGTGTTTCTGATTTGATTATAGAAAAACACAATAGTGACGGCGACATAAATCTTGAATCTCAAGGTGAGGGTGTTAAAAGACAGATTATGTTTGCGATACTTAAGTGGGCAAGCCTCAACTCTTTAGAAGGAACTTCCGGTAAAAAATTTGTATGGTGCTTTGATGAGCCGGAAGTCCATTTATATCCAGCAGCACAACGTGAGCTTTTTGAAGCCATAAAAGAATTATCTAAGGATGTGTTCCAAATTGTATTAAGTACTCATTCGACTGTTTTTATAAACAGGCAAGATATTAAAAATATCAACCATCTAAGTCTAAAGGGTGGCTATAGTATCTTGTTAAAAACTGATTCTGTTGAAGATGTTCACACTGCTTTAGGAGTTCAAAACAGTGATATTTTGTTTTTTGACAAATTTCTTGCAGTGGAAGGTTCTACCGAATTCACACTATTGCCCCATGTGTATAAATTAATTACAGGAAAAACTCTGTACGAAAATTCAATACAACTTATCAACCTAGGAGGAAAAGATCAATGGAATAACAATAAGACTATTCTTGAAAACTTACTAAGTGATTTCAAGGACTCAGGATTAGTAACTCATTTCATTTTAGATTCGGATAGTGGTGTTGTCGGAGATAATGTTTATCTGATCGGTACTTGCGATATTGAAGATAGTTTAAGTGATGAAATATGGATAAGTATCGTTAAAGATTTTTGTGAAGTCGATATTACAAATGATGAGTTATCTGTCTTGAGAAGTAATCTTGATTGTTCTCAAAAGAACAAAAAATTCCATAAACTTCTCAGTGATCTTATAAATTCAAAAAACCCAACTAATTATCTACCTTCAAAGGGAGAAGAACTTGCTAATATCTTAATTCAAAAAATAAACAAGGTGGAACTTATTCCTGAGAAACTAAAAGAAGCTATAGAGAAGATAAGCCCATCTATTTAGATTCAAATAGATCAACTATCTTCTCATCCAACTCTCTTTCCTCATGTCTGCTAAATTTCCAATCCTCTTTTTGCATATCATTTAGGTGATCCTCAGCTTCCGCCTTTTCCTTATTTGACTCAGCTATCTCTGTGGCATCTATTTCGTCTATCTTATCCAAGATATTTGTTTTGACACCAAAGTTGTCATTAAAGGAATTTCCGTCTGCACGTAATTCATCTAAGTAATCTCTCAACTCCTCCTCGGTGGTGTAACCTGCAACATACTCATTGTTCCATTCAATATCCTCAATTTTTGATTTCCAATATCTCTCAACATGACGAGTAACCAAGTCCTTGTTACCTGGCTCTTCCAAAAATAAATCGTAATCCTTACCGTAGGATTCAAAAAACTCCTTTATTTGATTAAAATCTTTTTCTTCCTCTGCGTTGCGAAACAGACACTCTACAACCTGATTCCATTTATTAGACACGATCTCCTTTGACCAGTTGTACATAGAGAGTTCTTCAATTAGGTAAACAAGATCGGTTGTTTGTATTGATGATATTTCATACCAATCAATCGTGTTAAATAGTCTAGCGACGTCATCCTTAATAACCTCTAAGTCAAAAAATGAATAGTAGAGATTTAATAGCCCAAATTCCTTTGAGCCTTTCTCTAAGAGTTCTAACGCAGATTCCTTTTTAAGAATCGATGTACGCAACCGTATCAGTTCTGCTTCTGTAAACTTTACGGAAGCCTGAAACATATTTCTTTTGAATCTAAAAGTATACTGTTCGATGAAAACCGCTGAGTCCAAGACCCTCCATTTCTCAGAAGGGTTTCTGTTTAAATAATCGATTAAAAAGTCTGCTATGGATGGGTTAAAGAAATTATATTCGGCAAACACTTCATTTCTAGATGCCGAAATAAAACCTCCCAACAATTCTCTTACTTTTGTTGAAAAGCAATTATTAATTCTAAGAAAATTGCCACTTTTAATTTCATGGTCCATTCGTGCTTCAAAAGCTTTTTGGAGTACGTTCTCTTTTGGCTTATCTAGACTGAATAGAGTGGTTAATAGAAAACGAGAATAGTCATCCACTTGATGTTCGTACGGATGTTCCCATATTAGTTGGGGTTGTTCCAAATTTTTAAATATAAACTCAAGATACTTATCTAAGTCGACGGAACGTAGTCTCAATGGATCTGTTATGAATTCAATTATTCGAGGATTGAAATTTTTGTGGGTGATTATTTTTAAGTAATTTTTGTTTTCGGTTATCTTTTCATAATATTCCTCCGGTAATTCGTTGAAATAAAGATGGTTATACAAAATAAGAGCCTTATCAAACTTACTATAATCTTGAACCTTTACTTCGTGTCTAGCTATGTCCACCAATGGATCCTGGAGTTTAGCAAGCTTATCTACCGCTTGATTTAAGATTGTTGTTCTACTGGTTAATATTAATCTTTTTGTAGGATCATCTTTTACTCTTTTGATAAAGTTAATGAGATTCGAGTCGCTATTTTTTGAGCTTGCTAGCTCTAAATAATTAGAACCGAGAAAGTCATCGAAGTAAAAGATTTGCTTAGTGTCTGGTTGCCATAAGGATTCGGCATCTTTTATGTCTTCAATTACGATTAGCTGGTAATCATTTCCCAGTAGTTCATAAACTATCATTCTGGCAAGTGAGGTTTTGCCGATACCAGGCTCTCCGATAATTATTAAAAATCGCTCCTTGTTTAGAATGGTTAAAGCTTTTTGATGCTTATCACTAGACACGTATATCCGTATGTTCCTGTTTATTGTTTCTGCAACAAATTCAGATCTTCCTTGGATTCCATTGTTAATAATCTTTTTCAGGATAGTCGTGCTCGACAACCAAAGCTTGTAGTGTTTTTCTTCTATGTCCTTAAATTTTCCAAGTAGATTATTTAAGTCTTCCTTTCCTAAAATATCTGATGTATTTTTTATAAACGGTGAAAACAACTTCATCAAATCCTCTTTGTTCTGCTGACTTAGCTCAACACTTGTGACAACTATGTACCTATCAGGATTCAACAGCTTAACTTTTTTAAGCTCCGATTTTTCTAGATGATTATATAGCTTGTTCCATCCGCTTCTACTCCAATGCTTTGCCTGTACGATAATCTTTTTATCATCTACAGAATTACAGTATCTAAGGTCTATTCCTTTATCTTTTCCTGCCTTAAAGCTTTCAAGGGTTATCTTGAGTTCGCATTGCAAAAGATCCCTAGAGAGGATCTCAAATTCCTTATCGTTAAGGCTTCGGAAGTCATAGTCGTGCATAAATTTAATTATAACATTTTGAGGAAATTTAAGATTTAAACCATTACTCAATCGTCACCACTCCCTCCGTCACCTTTATCTTCGATTTAAAGCAACTCATCAGTTCTCGCTTCTCCTCATTCGATCCCTCTCTCAGTACGTATTTTGCATACGTCCTCAGGTCTATTTCTTTATGCTTCGCATTTGGATTCGAGTATCCAAGCACGCTCCTGTGGAATTTGTTGTAACGCTTAAGCTCGTCCTCGAACTTGTGTCGTATTCCTGCTTCGCTAAAGTCCACCTGATCCAGTACCGATACGAGCTGTTCTATTAATTCTTCTTCTCGCAGGTACTTACCCTTGCAGTGTTTATCTTTCGATCTTCCGCATCCGTAGTAGATGTAGTGGGCACTCGTGCCGTCCTTTAATGGTTTGTACTTATCTTCCGCTGATATGCCCGATCCGCACTTTCCACAGACCATCAGCTTCGTGAAGGCGAACTCTCTGCCTTGTCGCACGATATTGTCTCGCTTAAGATGTTTCTGCACCTTGTCGAACAATTCTTTTGATATCAGCGGTTCATGTTTTCCTTGATACCAGTTGTCACTCTTTTTCGGGTATTCAAATATACCGTGATAGAAGGGGTTCATCAGAAGTCTGTATACATTGCCGAGTGCCAGTGGCTTATTGCCGACCGTATGGAAGTTCATCTCGAACTTGAGCCAGTGATACACCTTTCTTCCAGACCATTGCTGGTGTGCGACTTTCTCAAACATCTGCTTCACGATATGTCCTCGCTGTGGATCTACTATCACCTGACACTTTCTATCCATGTGTCTTTGATTCAGATATCCAGTCGGTGCAGTTCCTGGTCTGTATCCCATCTCGCATCTCGTCCTCAGTCCTCGCTTTACATTGATTCCTCGGTTGTCGTTCTCTAGCTTTGCTTGCGATCCTAGGATCATCAGAAGGAACTTCTCATTCGGATTATTCCTGAAACTCTGTCCGTGCGTTCGTATCTCTTGGAGCATTCCACTGTCCATGAGGTCGATGACCTTTCCAAGGTCTCCTGCGTTTCTTGATATTCGATCTGGTGCCCATGTGAGTATTGCATTGAACTTTCCATCTCGTATCTCCTCGATGATCTCATTGAAGACTGGTCGCTGACCCGTTTCTTTTGCCGAGTGACTTTCTCGCTTCATGGCTACAATCTCCAATCCGTCACGTTCCGCAAGCTGGAGCATTTCCTTTATCTGCGAATCAATTGAAAGCACCTGTCGCTCTTCCGACTCCGTACTTTTTCTTGCATACAGGCAGAACTTGAGTGGTATCACCTTAAGTTCTGCTCTGCCTATTTGTCCTCCTGGGAGGCTTACTGTTTGTTGCATATGCATTCCTTGTTTATTGGCTGATATACACAAGGAATGACGCAAAGCGTCGAAGGAGTCTAGAGAGTCTCGGAGACTTAATGTGTTGGTAATCGACTCGGCTCAATTTCTCTATGTATCCGAGCTATTTTTTGTTTGACTTGCACTATACCCCCTAGGGGGTATATAATGCTAAGTATGAAATATATGGAAGATAAAAGTAAGGGAAAGATTATTCGTCGCCTCAAACTTATTGAGGGTCAGATTCGAGGTCTACAAAAGATGATTGAGAATGACACGTACTGCATTGACGTGATCACTCAAACCTCAGCGGTCAAGCAAGGACTTTCCAATGTGGAAGATCTGTTGCTCGAAAATCATCTCGGTGGGTGCATCCTGAACCAAGTGAAGGCTGGGCAGACCGAGAAGGCCAAGCAAGAGATTTTAAAAGTTTATAAGCTAAAGAGAAAATAATTTTATGCACACACAGACATATAACGTAAAGGGAATGCATTGCGCCTCATGTTCATCTGTTATTGAAAAGACATTTAAGAAGGTCGAGGGTGTGCATTCTGCGGAAGTGAACTATGGTACAGAAAGGGCGAAGGTTTCCTTTGATCCTTCAAAAACCAGTCCTCATGACCTCTCTAAGCATATCGAACCTCTCGGGTATTCTCTTGAGGTTCCCGAGACAGCGAACGAGATGGGTATGTCCGAAAGCGAACATGCGGCACATCTAGGACTCAACCAATCTAAGAAGGAAAAACTTGCTGAGGTTAGTGATATGCGAACGAAAGTTCTCTCTGCAATTCCTCTGGCAATTTTTGCTGCCCTTGTTATGGGCTGGGATATTCTCGCTGAGTACAGCATCGTTCCTGCAATGAGTTATACACTCAAGGAGTTTTTCCATCATCTCCTTCCGATATTTGCCACTTATATCCTTTTCGTTGTAGGTAAGCCGTATCTTCTCGGCTTTTACAGGTTTCTTCGATACGGTAAAGCGAACATGGATACCCTTATCGGTATCGGTACGGTTGCTGCTTTTCTATACAGTTTCGCAGTCAGTGCCTTCGAAGATGTTCTTAGTCCATTTATTAATGTCGAGTACCAATACTACGACGTGACGATTGTTGTCATCACCTTTATTGCGCTCGGTAAGTACCTTGAGGCAAAATCTAAAATTAAGACAGGTGATGCAATCGAGAAACTTCTCAATCTTCAAGCAAAAATTGCATTGGTTGTTCGTGATGGAAAGGAGATCGAGATTTCAGTGAATGATGTAAAGCATGGCGATTTCATTATTGTTAAGCCAGGTGCAAAGATCCCTGTTGATGGCGTTATTACTGAAGGGGCATCTTTTGTTGACGAATCGATGGTTA
>CAZIIR010000037.1:0-7210 GCA_964539475.1 uncultured Candidatus Saccharibacteria bacterium | reverse complement strand
TATTCCGCTTCTACTACGACTGTCAGCTTGTTCCCCTCCCCTATCTCAACTTCGTGTGAACCGGTCGATTTTAAAGCATGACCTAAGTGAATTTCACTTGGCTCTAGTTCTAGACCTAGTTGGTCTTTAATAGCACTCGCTAAAACATCTTTACCAAGACCAGCAAATAAGTGACCGTCTTCATTGGCCTTACCAGAAAGCACTACCTGTTTGTCAGTCATAGCTTCAAAAGCGGTTTTTAGTTCAGCTAATCGGTGCTCAGCCGCGTGCAAATGTTTAGCCTGCAAGGCCTTTAATTTATCGGCCGAAAAAGTGTTGGGATCAACCGCTTTACCACTAGGAATAAGTAGGTTGCGAGCAAAACCACTAGCCACCTCTTTTACCTCGTATTTCTTCCCCACCTTAGCCACATCTTGCATCAGTAAAACTTTCATATATTTGATTAAAATAGAATTAAATTGACCCTGAAATACTAGCCTTTTTTTAAGCTTTTGTCTAGTGACAAAAAGGCTGGCCCGGAAATAAAAACCCGGGCCAGCTATTTAACCGCTACGCCACCTCCGTCTTCACTTTCACAAACTTGGAAGACTTCCGCTTGAGCCTCCTTCTCAAATCTGGCAGTTGGTACCAACCATTTTCTAGGGTGGCCCACTCAAACACGAACTGGTGATATAAAAACCCCACCATAAGGGAGATGGTGGGCAGACAACCTTCCGGTGGAACAATAATCTCCCCTCTTAGTTCCCCCAAAATAGCTACGCCTCCCATCGGGACGATCAATCTGGTTCCCTTTCTCACATACGGATAGACAAACCCCTTATCAAAACCTTGGGACTGAGGTGGACGCAAACGAACCATCTCCTCACCAAAAAACACTTTCCTTTCTGTCTTCAGACCAAGACAAGTTCCGCAAAACAAAAAATTCTCGCTCTTTCGTCGGCCGCCAAGGGTCTGCCGTCTTCTGGCATACACCCTCCCCTTTCCGCGGTTTTAGGCAAGGCCAGTCCTCACCTACTACATATTCTATTTTTTATCTTAACGCTGTAAATTATTTTTAGCAAATTATTTTTTCAAAAGCTCTATTGCCTTTTCAAGTTGGGTATCTTTCCCCTTCTTAAAGGCTTCGACATCTAGTTCAACTGGAACATTTGGCTTCAATCCGGCTTTAGAAATTGACACCCCTTTAGGAGTCAGCCATCTCGCAATAGTTACCTTAATAGAAGTGTCGGCCGTAACTGGGATTAATTCTTGGACCGAACCTTTACCAAAAGTGGTTTCCCCCACCAAGGTCGCTACCCCATATTCCGACAAAGCCCCGGCCAATATTTCTGAAGCTGACGCTGAACCCCGATCAACCAAAATCACCATTTTTAAATTATCATTAAAAGCGTCGTACCCCTTACTCCGATAAGCCACGTCTTCCTTACCTTCCACTTGGTGTTCCCAAACTATGACCTTACCTTTAGGTAAAAACCAGCTAGCCATATCAACCGCCGCCTCTAGATAACCGCCCGGATTGCCTCGCAAGTCGAGCACTAGGCGATTGGTCTTGGAAGTTGAAAACTCGCGCAAAGCCCCCGCAAAAAGTTCTGGTGAATTAGCACTAAAATTATACAAACGGATAATAAAGATATGATCTGATGTTAGTTCGGTCTCGATAGTGGGAATAGCGATTATCTCTCTTTTAATAGCTACTTCCCGCGGTAGGGCTTCGGCCTCTCCGGCTCGCTCGGGCGTAAGAACGGTAAGCTTTATAATTGTTCCTTCCGGGCCACGAATTTTACCAATCGCTTCGTCTACTGTCATTTCGGCCGCCACAGCTCCATCAATAGCGATAATCTTGTCTCCCGCCTTAATCCCCGCCCGTTTAGCCGGACTATTAGCCAGTGGTGCCACTACCGTAAGCATGGCATCTTTCACTCCCACCTCCATCCCTACTCCGCTAAAGTTACCCGCAATATCGTCTTCAAATTGCTTTTTTTCTTCTGGTGGTAAAAAGACAGTGTAGGGGTCACCCAAGGCCGCCACCATACCCGAGATAGCTCCCCAAACCTTTTCTTCGTTTTTTACCTCCTCGGTCGAAGTACTGTTGCCGTTGACATACTTTTCATTGAGAATATTCCACGCTTGCCAAAACGGAGTAAAATCAACATCTTCAGGCTTTAGACTTTCTTTGTTAGAAACACCCGCCACCTGCTCCACCGCCGGTCTGGAGTTATAACCAACATAGACGCCACCAAAAAAAACACTACCAAGAGCGATAATAGCCACCACCACCGCAACAAATGTGCCCCAAAAACGATTCATCATTTTTATATTTAATATTTTAGCATGTCAGTAGATTACTCGCACCCTTCTTGTGGTGAAAATGATGTAGAGATATAATCTTATCCATATGATACGACAATTTAAACATCGCGAAACCACGTGGATAGACGTGCTCTCGCCCTCGAAAGAAGAATTGGCTAGTTTAGCTAAACAGTACAACCTGCACTCACTAGTGGAAAATGAGCTAAGTGCCCCCTCAAGCCGGGCCCACTCCGACTTGTATGAAAATTATATTTATTTGGTAATGCATTTTCCTTGTTGTAACTTTTGTATTGGCCAAGATAAAGGTGGAAATGACCAGGAAATCGATTTTATTGTGGGCCGGGATTTTGTCATCACTATCCACTACGAACCAATTCAAGTCTTAGAAGAATTTAGCCAAATTTTTGAAGCCAACCTCTTGAGTGAGGAGCCCAAGAAAAAATCTCAAGCTGGTCAGCTCTTTTTTCACATCACGCTTGCTTTGTACAAGTCTCTCGACGACGGCCTAGCGATGATAAACACCGAATTAAGAAAGGCGGAGAAAGAAATATTCAACGGCAAAGAAAAAGAAATGGTCGTAGTTCTTTCTAAAATAAATCATGAGCTTTTAGACTACACCTGGTCACTAAAAAATCACGCCCATATTTTGTCATCATTTGAAAATGCCTCCGAAGTAATGTTTGGTAGCGATTATCGCCATTTTTCCCGCAAGATTACTGCCACTTATCACCGTATATACTCTACCCTCGAAAATCTAAAAGAAATGTTTGAGGACTTACAAACCACCAACGACTCCCTCCTTTCGATTAAGACCAACGAGATAATGAAGATTCTAACCATTATGGCCTTTATTACTTTTCCCCTCACGGTCTTTACTTCTACTTTTGGCATGAATACTATCCACAACCCAATCCTCGGTATGCCTTTTGACTTCTGGATTATTATTGCCATTATGCTCGGGGCGGTTGCTAGTATGTTTATTTTCTTCCGTCATAAGGGCTGGTTATAAAATTTATGAGCCACTCTCCCCTTTTCTTCTTTAATACCCTCACTCGCACCAAAGAGGAGTTTGTCGCTATCTTACCCAACCAGGTACGTGTCTATTCTTGTGGTCCAACAGTTTATGACTATGTTCATATTGGTAATATGCGCTCTTATATCTTCGCTGATATTTTGCGCCGCACTCTCGAAAAAAATAACTACACTGTAACCCAAGTTATTAATATTACTGATGTTGGCGAGCCTGCCGGTGGTGAAAACGGTGAAGACAAAGTAGAAAAGGCGGCCAAAGCTAAAAACCAAACAGTCGCAGAAATTACCGCTTTTTACACCGACAGTTTTCTGACTGATTTAAAAAAGTTAAATATAAAAACGACTGACACTGAATTTCCACGAGCCTCTCTTCATATTGCTGAACAAATTGAGTTAATAAAGAAACTAGAAGCAGAAGGCTATGCCTACCAAACAACAAGCGGTATTTATTTTGATACCGCCAAGTACCCTGCCTACGCCGAGTTAGGCAAACTAAACCTTTCCGGCCAACACGAGGGTGCCCGCGTTGAAGTTAATACTGAAAAAAGAAACCCCACCGACTTCGCTCTGTGGAAATTTTCCGCCGCCGGCGAAACTCGCCTCCAAGAATGGTCTTCTCCTTGGGGAGTAGGTTTCCCGGGTTGGCATATTGAATGTTCAGCGATGAGTATGAAATATCTCGGTGAACACTTCGATATTCACACTGGCGGTGAAGACCATATTCCAGTTCACCATACCAACGAACGCGCCCAATCCGAATGTGCCACTGGCAAACCGTTTGTAAATTATTGGCTCCACAATGCTTTTATTACAGTCGACGGCCAAAAAATGGCCAAGTCTGAAAAAAACTTTTACACTCTTGCCGACTTGGCTAGCCAGGGACACTCGCCCCTAGCTTACCGCTACTTTGTTTTAGGGGCTCACTATCGTAGTCCGCTCAATTTTACTTTTGAAGCACTAGTAGCCGCTGAAAAAGCTTGGCAAAAAATCAATGACTTTATTTATTCTGCGCCAGAAGGGGGCGAGGTAGACCAACCAGCCTTAGACAAGTTTACCGAAGCCATAAACGACGATTTAAATACTGCCAAAGCCCTAGCTGTTCTCCATGACACCCTAAACAGTGCGCTAAGTGCCGAGATAAAAAGAGCTACTATCGAAGAATTTGACCAAGTGCTGAGTATTCTAAGTAAAAAAGAATCGGTTGCAAAAACAACTTCATCCCCTATTCCTGAAGAAATATTGTCACTAGTCCAAGACCGCGAAGTCGCTCGCGAACGCTCCGACTGGGCTCGAGCGGACCTAATTCGAGCCGAAATCGAGAACCAGGGCTATAGCGTGAAAGATACTCCCCACGGACCAGAGACTACTAAACTTAGCTAAACACAGGTTATCCCCTTTTGGGCCTCCAAATGGCCTTTGGAGGCCCTTTTTTGCCCTGCCCAGGCGGGTTACAATATGAACACCCAATATGCCTACCGACACTACTTCGACCCAGGGATTTGTTAAATCTCCTCTAAAAATACCACCTCAAGATACGGCGGCGGAGCAAGCTTTGCTTGGCTCAATAATGTTGAAGCCGGACGCGATTCACGAAATATTAGATATCGTCACCTCCGATGTTTTTTATGCCAACAAACATCGACTGATTTTTAAGGCCATGCTCGACCTCCACGAGAAAAATGAGCCACTAGATATTGTCGTAGTCACTTCCCATTTAAAAAATAAAAAACAAATCGACCAGATTGGCGGGGCCAGCTACTTGGCCGAACTCATTGCCCAGGTGCCGTCGGCTTCCAATATCGCCTACTACGCCGATATTATTACCAAGAAGGCCGCGCTTCGTCGCCTTATCGACTCGGCCGACCGGATTTTAGAATTGGGTTACAACGAATCAGAGTCGGTCGACACAGTATTTGATAAAGCCGAACAACTAATCTTCAACCTAAACTCTTTCGGTAAAAAAACTTATACCGCCCTAAAAGACACCTTGGCCGATGCTTGGGACCGCTTCGACAAACTTCATAAAGCTGGCGATATTCACCGTGGGGTCCCATCGGGCTTTCGAGATCTCGACAACCTTTTGTCGGGCTTTCAAAAATCCGACCTGATTATTCTCGCCGCCCGTCCGTCGGTAGGTAAAACTTCTCTCGCTCTCGACTTTGTGCGCCATGCCGCTTGTCGTGAAAATATTCCGGTCGCTATTTTTTCTCTCGAAATGAGTACTCAACAACTAGTGGACAGGATTTTGTCGGCCGAAGCTCGGGTCGACTCGTGGAAACTTCGCACTGGTAAAGTTTCCGCTCAAGAAGATTTTGAGCACCTCCGCGACGCCCTCGACCAACTATCAAAAGCCCCGATTTTTATCGACGATCAACCGGGTAATAATATTATGAAAATGAAAACCGTCGCCCGCCGTCTGAAAGCTGAACACGGTCTCGGCCTCATTGTGGTGGACTACCTCCAGCTGATGGTCCCTCGGCGTGAGTCCGACTCGATGGTGCAAATGGTGACCGAAATCTCGCGCTCACTCAAGGGCCTCGCTCGCGAGCTAGAAGTGCCGGTCATTGCCTTGTCGCAGTTGTCGCGTGCGGTGGAGCAACGTGGTGGCAAACCGCGCCTGTCGGACTTGCGTGACTCTGGCTCCATCGAGCAGGACGCCGATGTGGTAATGTTTATTCACCGTGAAGACCGCTACGAAGAAAATTCTGACCGTAAAAATATTGCTGAGATTTTAGTAGAAAAACACCGTAACGGCCCAGTGGGCAAGGTCGACCTCTACTTCGACGAACACCGCACCTCTTTCAACACGATTGAAAAAGGCGACTTTGGCTCGTTCTAATTTTATCTTCTATGGGTGGTAACTCTTTCGACCAATTAGTAGAAATGTTTATGCGCTTTCCGGGTATTGGCCCACGCCAAGCGCGGCGTTTTGTCTACTTTTTACTTTCACTCGACGGTGGAAGCTTGGCTCGTTTTACAACCGCGATCGATAATCTCCGCCAAGAGTCGGCCCAGTGTGAGCGTTGTGGGTATCACTTTTTTCGCAAAGGTGGCCCCACTAACTTTTGTCAGCTTTGCACCGACAAAAACCGCAACAAGAGTTTACTAATGATTGTCGAAAAAGATTTAGACGTCGATAGCTTTAAAAAAACCGATTCGTACAACGGCTTGTTTTATATCTTGGGCGGCTTGGTTCCTATTTTAGAAAAAGACCCGGCCAAAAAAGTCCGCCTCACTCCCCTGCAAAAAATTGTCCGCGACGAAGCAGGTAAAGGTGAACTAACCGAGATTATTTTAGCTTTGTCGGCCAACCCCGAGGGCGACTATTCAGCCCAATATCTACAGGAGTTACTAAACCCGCTTTTAGCTGGCACTACCACCAAAATCTCTATCTTAGGCCGCGGTCTATCGACTGGTACCGAAGTGGAATATTCCGACCCCGAAACCTTGCGCCAAGCCCTCGAAAACCGCCACTAAAAAAACCGGCCGCTTACGCGGCCGGTTTTTTCTTTCTTTAAGCTTTAATCTTCGTGACTCGGACTTTGGTATAAGGCTGACGGTGGCCTTTTAGCTTGCGGTAGTTTACCTTGTTTTTGTAGCGGAGAACGAGCTTTTTAACCCCTTTACCCTCTTCTACAAACTGAGCCTCAACGACTGCCCCCTTTACGGTTGGGGTACCAATAGTGGCTTTTTCACCCTCCTGGAGTAGGAGCACGTCGGCAAAAGTGACAGCGCCACTTTCTTTAAAATCAGGCAGTTTTTCCACAGTCAAAACATCGCCCTCGGCGACCTTGTACTGCTTCCCTCCTGTCTTTATTACAGCAAAATTCATACCCGAGTATTGTACTAAAATATATAAAAAATGCAA
>CAZIIR010000036.1:0-7488 GCA_964539475.1 uncultured Candidatus Saccharibacteria bacterium | reverse complement strand
AAAAACAAAAATATAATCCCCCGCCAGCGAAGCTGGCGGGGGATGTTTCGTACTTGCTTTTTCACATCGCTTCGGCGATTTCTTCTATACACCGCAACGCGGCAGTGCGAGGGTTTGAGTTCTCGACAATTGGCCGTCCCACAATGACGCCAGTACTGCCGGCACGGATCGCTTCGCCGATGGTCATGACCCGGGCCTGGTCGTCCTTCTTCACTTCGGCCCAAGCCGGTCGGATGCCTGGGGTGTAAAGTGACAAGGGGAAGTCTGGCCATTTGTTTTTCACTGTGGCCACTTCGTGGGGCGAACACACCAGTCCTCGCAAGCCGGCTTCTTTCGCCATTTCTGCGAAGCGTAGCACCCCTTCTTCCGGAGAACAGCCATAGATATCGTTGCAGGTTTTTGGGGTAAGGCTGGTCAGCACGGTTACCCCTAGCACTTCGGTTTGGGGTAGGGCATTTTGCACTCGGCGCATACCCTCCACGCCGGCGCTGCACATCACGGTGACAAACCCCGGTTCAAAGAAGTTGAGCAACATAGCATCGGTTTGCATGGTGTTGGGGATGTCGTTCAATTTCAGATCTGCCATCACCTGCAGACCGTAGTTCGTCCGGATATTTGAAATGAGGTTGTACCCGTAAGAACGTAAAGCCGAGTTTACCTTCAGGGTAACGCCCGTGCTGTTTAGTGTCTCAGCCAGGGTACGTACCTTTTCGAAAATATCGATATGGTCTCCTTCCAGCCCCGGGGCAAAGTCGGCCGCCACGATCAGTCTTTCCGCGGGGGAAAGGGCCCTGGTCTCTTGTGTTGCCATTTCTCACTTCCTTTCTTTTTAGGGTCACTTTTGCCAATGATATATTGGCGGTCTGGATATACTACTGTCATATTTAAGCACAGAGATCAAACATTTATAGTAATGTGTCAACAAGACTTCGGCAAAATGGCAAATATGGGTTCAAGATGCTAACATATTTGAGGTGGAAGAGCTCGAAAATATCAAGCAAGAATTGGCCGAAATTAAGGCCAGGAATAGGCGGGTGGAGGCGGACAAGGCGTGGGAAACCAGCTGGACCCGGCTTATTTTGGTGGCGGCGCTTACTTATGTGGTGGTTTGCCTCTTTTTCCTGTCGGCCGACATCAGCCGGCCGTTTATAAACGCCATCGTCCCAACCCTTGGCTTTATCCTCTCTACTTTATCTGTACCAGAGGTGAAGAGGTGGTGGGTAAAACAGATCTCTAATTCGCGCGAATAGGCGAATAGATTAAATTTATATAATTATGGCGGTAAAGATTACATATTTTGTACATGGGACGACGGTCGACAATGAGGTGCATATTTCCTCGGGGTGGAAAGATGCGGAACTCTCGGCGCTAGGGGTAAAGCAGTCGGAAGAATTGGCAGAGCAGACTGGCGGACAGAAGTTTGACGCGATTTTTTGTTCGGACTTAAAGCGGGCGGTAGACTCAGCGCATATTACTTGGGGTGAGAGTGGTGTGCCGATTATCGAGGATGCCCGCCTGCGCGAATGTAATTATGGCCAGTTGAATGGCCACCCCTCGGCTGAGGTGGAGCCCGTGCAGGAAAAATCGATCACCACCCCGATGCCGGGTGGCGAAAGCTATGAAGATGTGAAGGCGCGGGTGGAGAGTTTTCTTATGGACCTGAAGCGGGATTATGACGGCCAGCATATTGCTATTGTCGCCCACAAGGCACCCCAGCTAGCGCTCGATGTCTTACTAAAGGGGCAAAGTTGGGACGAGACTTTTGCCAATGATTGGCGCAAACGCGGGGCCTGGCAGGCCGGGTGGGAGTATGGGGTAGAATAGGAAAGGGTGGAAAATGTGATAGGATAAGGGAATAGAAATTAGCTAGGTATAAAAATTTATTCTAAATTTAATTATACAAAATAAATATGCCAGTCTTGCTTCTCTGTTTTATATAAGGATAGATTATATAAAAAAGTAATAAGTTATTTCAATGCCCAGAATTCACGATAACAATTTATTGTCCCCTTCGGAGTTAAAATATTTACTCATTGATAGTCTTACGGCCTACACAGAGGACGCTACTTATTTGTCTGGTAATAACCCCTATAAATTTGAAGTTAATGGTAAGACTTTATTTATAGCAATTAAAAATATTCATGATTCTGGTGAGGGTAGAACCAATCCCGATGAATGTCGAATTCAGATAGGTCGTAGTGATAACTACGCAGAAGTTATTAGTCTCGGACTGCCTCTGTTTCTATTTGGATACAATGTTAGAAATAATACATTCACAGTATGGGATCCATCAATCCAGACATTGAGAATAAATCAAAGAACTACAATTTCGCTGTATTCAAAGTTTTCTAAACAAGCGCAGGCGGCGTTGGAGGGAATTGCCGTATATATCGATAATAATTCTCAACGCGTTATATCTTTTAAACCTGAGTATCTTGGTTTGTATTTAGAGAATTTTACATTCATGCATCTTTCTGATGAGAAGGCACTACTGTCTTTAGTGAATTTTGCGGATGAAACGGGAGAGACTGAAGCGGTTGGTAGCGAAGTAATTATTGGGGGACAAGAGTTTGTGGTGACACATAGGAAGCTAAAAAGAGATCAAAACTTTAGAAAATTAGTCAATCAAGCATATTCTTTTCGATGTGTATTTTGTGGTATTCAGCTTGAGATTGTTGAAGCGGCACATATTGTTCCTCATGCCCATCCAGAGGGAAATGATGAACCAAACAACGGAATATGTCTCTGTGTACTTCATCATGCTGCTTACGACAGTGGTTTAATTTACTTTACAATTGATGGAAGTATAAAAATAAATAGGAATCGAATCAATTATCTAACAAAAGTTTCAAGGGACGGTGGTATGGTAAAGTTTACGGACATGCATTATACAAACATTGCGACACCATCATCGACTATATATAATCCATTAAGTGAAAATATTATAAAAGCTAACAGGCTTAGAGGAATAGATGATGAATAGAAAAGATAAAATAGTCGCTATTAGCTTGTTCTCGGGATGTGGGGGGCTAGACATTGGTGCGCACTTGGCCGGAGTTCCGGTTGTTGCGTGTATCGAGCATGATTCGGATTCAATAAAAACTCTTTCTCTAAACCCACAATTTTCCAGGGCTAGTCTTTTTCTCGAAGATGTGAGAAATTTTACAAAAAAAAGATTACTCAGTTTAGTTCCTAAGGATTCAAAAAAACTTATTGTTATTGGCGGGCCACCCTGCCAGCCGTTTTCAAAGGCCGGTTATTGGATAACAAATAATAAAAGAAAAATTGACAAAGATCCACGCAACATGGTGAGTGAATTTTTTAGAGTAGTAAATGATCTTCAACCTTCCGGTTTTATATTTGAAAACGTTGAGAGTTTATTACATCCAACAAATAAACATACGATAGATATGATATTAGAATTAGCATCGAAAATGAAATATAATGTTTTTTTTCTCGCCGCTAATGCATTGGATTATGGTGTACCTCAGAAACGCAAGAGGATTTTTATAATTGGATCAAAGAATAAATTTAAAAAAGGAGACGCTCCAACAAAGACACATGCTAATCCAAATGTTGCCTTAGATATAGGTCTTATACCACACGAGTCTGTAAAAAAACACCTCAAACCGTACGAGGGAAAAAGATTTTTTGAACCAGAAGAAGTTGTAAAGGGAAAAACATATGGAACAGATTTAACTAAAATACCACCAGGAAAAAATTACATGGTTTTATCGGAAAAGTTTACAAAAGGGAAAAGGTTCTGGAATTTTTTATTAAAACTTCATCCAGATTTACCATCTTGGACGATTGCGGCTCAACCGGGACCTTGGGTGGGACCATTTCATTGGCAAAATCGTCGTTTACGAATTCCAGAGATAGCAGCCCTTCAGACCTTCCCGTCTGATTATAAGTTTTTTGGTAGTAGAAGGTCTGTCCAACGGCAAATCGGAAATGCTGTTCCTGTAAAAATGGCAAAAGCTGTTACGGAATTTCTTGTACGTAATATATGAAAAAAAAGAAACCAACAGTGGTAAGTATATATTCGGGTGGTGGTGGTTTAGATGTTGGGTTCAAAAATGCCGGATTTGAAATTGTTTTAGCTACCGATAACTGGTTACAGGCGACCCAAACACTTCAGAAAAACAACGTTGGTTGTAAAGTTATACATGCCGATATAAGAGAAGTGGATTTTAAAAAAGAAATTAAAATTTTATGTCCTCAGGGTGTAGACTGCGTGGTTGGTGGACCTCCTTGTCCTGCATATTCAAAATCTAGATTTTATCGCATTGAAAAAAAACGTGCCCTAGAAGACGAAAATGCATTTACATTGTCTGAATTCTTCAGGACAATAGATGAAGTTAAGCCAAAAATTTTTCTTCTTGAGAACGTCCATGGTTTTGTCTATAAACCACATTCAGCCGCATTAGAATATGTAAAAAAACGCAGCCAGGAACTAGGATATAAGATTTCCTACAAAGTTATTAATGCAGCGAATTATGGTATTCCACAGACTAGATACAGGTTTATTTGTGTTGGATCAAAAAATAATCTGGAACAGTATGATTTCCCTCCAGAAACACACATTGATCCTAGATCTGATTCAAATAATAGGTCGCTAAAAAAGTGGGTTACTAGTGGTGATGCTATTAATGATTTAGATATACCTTTAATTGAGGATGTACAGATGCAAGCCGGCTCAAAACATAAGGATCTTTTAAAAAAGATACCCCCAGGAGATAATTATCTCTATTTTACAAAGGAAAGAGGATACCCAGATCCAAAATTTAAATGGAGGAGTCGATATTGGTCATTTTTACTTAAACTTAGTCCTGAAAAGCCGTCGTGGACAATACAAGCAAGTCATTCAAATAATATGGGACCATTTCATTGGCAAAATAGATTTCTCCGTATTAATGAAATTATGCGCCTACAGACATTTCCAGACAATTATAAATTTACTGGAGATTTTCGCTCACAGTGGCGTCAAATTGGTAATGCTGTGCCACCTTTATTGGCGGAAGTTTTAGCAAAACAAATTAGGAAACAGTATTTTTCTGACTAAAGTATTGTTGAGTATTTAGTTGAGGTGGAAATAAATACTGCTTTATGAAGTTTCTGCTATAATCTCCTTAATCATGATGACAGACACAAATGTAGAAAAACTTAGGCAATATCTTAAATATTTTCTAGTTCACAAGACGGTAGATAATGCTGGTCAGACTGAGAATTACTTGGAGTTCTGGAAGAAAAGGGAGGAAGCGACTAAGGAAATCCGAGGAGTAATCCAAGCCTATTTAAACGATGATATAAGTCTTAAAGAGTTTAAAGAGCAGAATGAGGTCCTGTGCCGCACATACCCATACTGGGGGTTTAAGAATTTCAGTGGTCAGATGCAGTTGAATCAGTACTATCTTCACATAAAGGATGGTCGAAAAGAGTCTGTATTAAAGGAAACCTTGAGGCTGCCATCTAAAACTGAAGAAGCAGGTGAAAAAATTGATATTATGGCAGATTATCTGGCTGGATTAAAGCTTGCAACAGATAACCCAAAGGCTATACCAAGAAAAAATTTGAGCTACCTCCTTTCCTATTTTTGGGAAATCCAGGAAATTGGGAAAATACCAGTCTTTTATGGATCTTCGAGTAAAAAGATTTTAGTTGACCTCAATCTCATGGAGGAATCGTATGAATCACCTGGTCGTGAGTATGTCGCTTATTCAGATGCTATTAAGTCGGTGGTTGAGTTGTTTTATAAAGAAGGTGTCGATATGGGAGATAACCCATACTGGTTTGTAGAACATGTGTTTTGGAGTAAATACATGGATAAAGAGGAAGAGGTTGTCAAGGAACCAAAATACCAGTTAAAACTACTACCCCTGTCCGAGAACCATTTTGAGGCGGAGAATATGTGGATTCCTCCAGTCGTTTCCGACCTAGAAGATTTGGCTTTTAACCGAGAAACTGACTGGACCAGAGACAGAAATATCAAGCCGGAGAAAGCTTTTGAAACTAAGTTAAAATACCTTTTTACTTTAATGGGTTATGAGGCGGAAGAACTTGGTCAAGGTAGAGGGAGAGAGCCCGATGGGGTAGCGATCTCCCGTGGTGTTGAGGGTGGAGATTATGCTATTGTTTATGACGCGAAAGCTAGAGAGAATCACTATAGTATTGGTACCCAAGATCGAGAAATTTCTGAATATATAAATACCAAAAAACAAACACTGAGAGCACAAAGAATCAATAAGATGTATTTTTTAGTAGTTTCTTCTGAGTTTAAGCATGATTCAAATAATACACAGCTAATTCGCGAAATTTATAGAAGGACGCAGGTTCCTGTTGTCTTTATGAAGGCATCAGACCTTCTCTTTATTTTAGAAAACAAACTGAAGAATTCGGATCTAAGTCATGATCATATAGAAGATATCTTCCTAGATACCGGCACTAGAACCCGGGAGGAAATCGTCGATTTATTATCAAACAAGATAGAGTTGTAATTAATAAGGTATTATACTCAAAAAATGAAAAATATAGTTTTGGTTGGGCTAAAACATTTGTAGCCGAATGTTCGCCCGAATACTCCCTAAAAGAAAGGGTGTTGTAGGGACCTATAGTTTCTTGGGGTGGTGGGGTCGAGGGGTGGGGCGGGTTGTAGTATAATGTGAATATGGGATTGGAAAACTTTTGGATACCAAAAAAAGAAACCACCAAGCATCTCGACGACGAGATTGCGGATTTTGATAATAATAAAGTTGATTATGAGGCAGATGGCGAATGGGCAAACACCAGCGAAAATTTTCACGCTGAGCTAATCGAGACGACCAACCTTTTGGAAAAAGAAAATATTTCACTCGATGAAGTTTATGACTGGTACGCAGTGGCGATCTCTCGCCGAGGGCGCGAACCACTAGAGCGAGAGGCGTTTATTAATCACTTTGAGGGCTATAGTACCGACGAGACTTTTGCTTATGGCGAATCGGAAAAAGGATATTTGTTGGGCTATGTAAAATATGGCGTATTTGTGCCGACTCATTTTGCACCACGGACAATGAGAGGTGGCTATTTTCTAATGAAAGAATTAGGCGACAGTCCCAGAGTGCCGGCAGTTTTGGCGGTGACAGAAGATTTGGCCGAGACCCTAAGCAAGATGCCCGCTTGGCAAAAACTGGATGTTGATTTTCTAGCCGCTTTTCGTAGTGAAGTGGTGGGAAAAACGATTATGTATAATACTCACCCAGACACCAAAAATTTAATGTTAGGATTGGTGGCTGAATATCTAGAAGAAGCCCAGTCGGTGGAAGCTGGATCAGACGATAGTGCTGAAAATATTACAGGACTAGGGGAAGGGAATTTTTAATAATGAAAAATATAGTTTTGTTTGGGGATAGTTTCTTGGGGCGGCTTGGGAAAAAATATATTAGTCAGTTTGAGTTGCTGGTGCCTAGTGCAATGGTGCATAATTGTGCCGCGGGTGGACTAGACACAGCC
>CAZIIR010000035.1:0-7742 GCA_964539475.1 uncultured Candidatus Saccharibacteria bacterium | reverse complement strand
TTTCTGTCCTAGAGGCTCTTAAACTTTCGGCTTATCACCAAGGGGTAAAGCCAGTGCTAACTTATATCAATTCTAAAAATATTGAGACCGGCAAAATGAAAGTGGCCGAGCTTGCCGGTTACGACGGTATCTTGGTGCCTGGTGGTTTTGGTACAGCCGGTATTGAGGGGCTGATTAAAACTATCCAATTTGCGCGCGAGAAAAAGATTCCCTATTTTGGCCTGTGTTACGGTATGCAATTGGCGGTTATCGAGTATGCACGCCACATGGCGGGTATCACTGGTGCCACCTCGCGCGAAATCGACCCCACCGCCAAACATTTGGTTATCGATATTATGGCTGAACAAAAAAAGTTGTTGGAAAACAAAAACTATGGGGGCACCATGCGCCTCGGTGCCTACCCGGCCTATTTGAAAAAGGGGACCATTGCCCGCGACGCCTATAAAGCCGAAATGGTGTCTGAGCGTCACCGCCACCGCTACGAGGTAAACAATGAATATATTGAAAAGATAGAAAAAGCCGGGCTAGTTTTTTCCGGCACTTCGCCCAGTGGCAAGCTAATGGAAATTGCCGAACTACCAAAAGACAAACACCCGTTTTTCTTAGGCACCCAATTTCACCCCGAGTTTCAAGCTAAACCTTTTACCCCACACCCCTTGTTTAGCGAATTTGTGAAAGCCGCAAAAGCTAAAGGGGCGAAAAAATAAAAAGTTGACATATTTTCTACTTAGTATTAGGGTTGGGATAGACACAGGTGATTGGGAGCGCTAGATCGTCCGTAGACAATCGGACTTTTAGCAACCTCGGTTTGCCCTTGGGGTAAATGAGGTCATGTGTGATATTAGAGCCAAGGTAGGGCAACTTATCTCTGGAGCTCCATCTAATGTCTGCGGCGGGTTGCTGGTCACAAAATCTACTTCGTGACTGGTCCGCAAGAGAGAGGCCGCGCTGTACTACACAGCCGGCCTTTTTTCTATAATAAAATAACCATTGACAATTTTATAAACAATAGTACTCTTTTGGCAGACCGAAATCGGGCATCCGGGCTGTCTTCAAACTCGATGTTTAGTCTGGAGGGTCTAAAATTATTAGACCGAGTCGTGTTTCCTGCTCGCCTGTGCGGGAGACTGCGACACTATCTCAGGGTTTCGGCCTTGAGAAGGTGTGGAGTGGGGGGTTCTGCGACTTCGTTGCGGAACCCTCTTTTTTGTAGCCAAAACCCTTATTTTTTGTTAAAACTATAAGGTCTTTACGATATTGCCAGATCGTCTAATGGTAGGACTTCGCCCTCTGGAGGCGAGTATCTTGGTTCGAATCCAAGTCTGGCAGCTAGGAGTTTTTTGTTAAAAAACGACGTGACTGTCGGGCTTGGATTCGAACGAAAGGTGGGCCGGAGGGAAAGCCACCGGGTTCCCTCCGTGGAGGAGAGCACCGAGCAAGGCGAGGGTTGAGAACCGCCGGTTCTCAAAGCGCAGTCCTGAGCTTGTCGAAGGACGAGCAGTGAGATTCCAAGTCTGGCAGCCAACTCGTGATAGGTTATCGCGCTCGAGGAGCGTCGAAACCAAACGAGCACTCTCCTGACATGTCATACCGGCTGAGAGCCGTATTCAGAAAACAAAAGCACCCAAATTGGGTGCTTTTGTTTTGCTTGCCTGAGACTGACTAAAGCGCTATCGTAGTATGAATGATAAACATTGAGGCTAAAACAGCCGGTGAAGCTTGGGTAAAATACCTAGCTACCACTCTAAAAAATGGCGTTGAATTACCAGATGATAAGGAGCAGATTTTAGAATCTGAACCCATTTTTATTTCAATAGAATCTATAGAAGTAAATGATCCAATTTTAAAAAAATACGCCGATCCTAAAATTATCGAACAGTACACCTTTAAAATGTTCTCTCAAGATATTATTGAGGAACTTAGTTCAACCTATGGTCATCGCTTATTTAACTATGACGGAGTAAACCAAGTGCAATGGGCAATTGATAGGCTTAAAAACAAGTGGTGGACCAAGAGTGCTTCGATTGGCCTTTTAAAACCCAATGAAGATATGCCTAGGATCCCTTGTTTGATCTCAGTTATGCCAGTTATCAGAAATGATAAAGTAATACTAAATGCCGTATTTAGATCCCAAAATGTTTTCAATAGTTACGGCAACTTTTGCGGTCTTCATGAAGTCCATAAGTTAATTGCTGAAGGGGTTGGTTGTGAGTTAGGAGCACTGAGGATTGTAGCTTGGTCACCGCATATCTACAAGTCTAATATTAAGAAGGCAGAGGAAATAGTTCGTATAAATATTAGTGAAAACTATGAACTCTAAATATTACGATCTAGATAGATATTACGAAACTACTCTGAGAGAAATATAAATTGCCCCCTGGGACCTTTTCTTCTATAATGGCTCTAGAACATTAGCCCCAACCAAGGAGTGATAATGATGGGTATTCATTTTCACGATGATTTAACCGCTGTTGTCGGACCTCGACTTTCCCTTTGGGCAAGACTTAAGGTTTGGCTGGCAAAGCGATTTAGGCCGACCGTGACACCCCCGCTTCAGTTTGAATGGATCGATGAGCGGACTGTAAGGGTCGTAAGTTGCCAACCAGAGGGCCGTGTGAGCAAGTGCAATGTATTAGTGGCTCACCACAGTGCTAAGTCGCCACTGGCCGAAAGTGACTTCGACTATCCGCGCAGTCGGGCTGAGGTGAAGTTTGTCTGCTTGCCACCTGACCTTATTGACGCGCTGGCGGCTGCGAACGAGAACCGCGAACAACCGGAGGTAGAGAGATGAAGACCTACGTATACTTTGTTTCTTACCTGGTTTTGTTCATTGGAGAGGGTATTCATACGGGCGCTAGTACTTTTAACGGAGGGGGCAACGCTGAGGTCAAAGTGGAGTCTCCAATCACCAGCATTGAGGAGGTGCGGGCGCTTTGGAAGCAGGTTAGGGAGACTTGCGACTTGTCTGGCACCGTCATTATCCTCAACTTTCAGCTTCTTCGGGAGGAATTTGGCGAACTACCAGAGTAGACAGTCTAAAACAGCGAAAAGTCCGTGGCCGCCTAATCGGAAACGAAAGGCGGCTTTTCTTTTACCCCAACTTTCTCACTTCCCGCAGGGAGCGGAGCCAACTCGTGATAGGTTATCGCGCTCGAGACGCGTCGATAGCCGTCAGAGGTCTATTCTGAAAAGGCATACCTGCTGAGAGCCGTATCCAAACACAAAAGCCACCCACTTGGGTGGCTTTTGTGTTGATCACCGAGAACGAAATGTGTGGCAACGACGGATATACAAAGAGCCTTGGTCTAAGGTACGAGCGTTTCCAAAAAGGCTAATTTCTGGGATAATGAAGACATGAAAAAGATTACTATTACCGGTGATTTCCCGTTCACGGACGGGCAGAAAGCTCGTCTTGCGGCTGTAGGTGAAGTTAAAATAGCAACTGACTATTCTTCGGCTGAGGAATGGCTTTCGACTGTTCAAGGTTCGGACGTTATTTTGAGCGATGGTGATTATCTATACGAGAATCTTGAAAACCTCGAAAATGTGTTTGTCACCTATCCGTATATAGAACTCGGTACATTTGATTCTGAGAAACTTAAGGCGAAGGGTGTGTATGTTGCGAATGCCCAGGGTGGTAATCGTAATTCTATAGTCGAGTGGGTGGTCTTTGCCGTCTTGTCGCTTTTCAGAAAGTTTCCCACATATTTGCGAACGACCGTAAATCATGAGTTCGCGCGGCATTCAAGCTTGGAGGGTAAGAAAGTGCTCATTATTGGAAAAGGAAGTATTGGTACTATGGTTGGAGAAGCGTTGGAAGCTCTCAAAATGGAAGTGGTTTATTTTGTTCGTGGTGACGATCTTAAGATGAAGTCCAAAGATGTTGATTTGGTTGTAAATGCATTGAACTGTAATTCTTCGAGCAAAAATCTTTTGAACGAAGACTTCTTTATGTCTCTCAGTCCTGGAAGTTATTACGTTACGTTTGCTCGTCCCTATACCTACGATATTGATGGAGTTATTAAATCAATTAATAGTGGTATCTTGGCCGGTGCTGGTATCGACTGTGACCCTGAGCTGCTTTTCGATACCACCAATGCCTTCTATCAGAAGTGCTTAAAGAACGAGAAGATTCTAGTTACTCCACATGTGGCTGGTATTACAAAAGAAGCAGGTGTAAATGGTCGAGAAATAGCCATTCAGAATATTGAAGCGTATCTGAGTGGTAAGCCGCAGAATATTCTCACTAAAGTCTAAGATGGATATTGAAGAGAAAATCCGAGAGTCTCGTTGAGAGTGCACAGTCAGTCGAAATCACTTCCTATTTTTATGATAATGACAAGAAAGATCTTGTCATGTTGAAGGAATTCCTGGATTCAAGCCTTTAGACCTAGACGGGTTAACAAGAGACAAGAACTTTCGCCCGAGTACACTTGTGGAATCTCAGCACAAACGAACTGACGAGTCGTGTTAACAGGCACTATATTGACCAGTAATACTGGCTGAGAGTCACTCAATTAGGCGGTTTTTCATTGTGTATGTAAATTTATTCCAGACTGTTGTTTTGCTTTACCATGACTTTATGGTAGTTATAAGATTAGAAACTTGTAGAACAAAGGAGGCTACTCATGAACGTGTTACCTTATAACAAAGAAGGCGAGTTTAAACTGATAACTCTTCCACCTGGGACGCCAGTTGTCGAAGTGATAAGAGCGCTGGAATTGTGTATATTGGCGGGAAATGGCTGGTTAATCTTTGACGAGGAAGAGGTTTCGTTTTTGAAAGCCATGGCGCGGATTTTCGTGTCAAATTCGCAGAATCGGAAGTTGGAAGAAGTGCTACAGCGTCTTGCGGAGGTAAATTACTCAGAAGGGCCAGACGATGTGCCCTGCACACCACCAAGTGTCATGTGGGTGGTAGTGCAGGACGATCAGATATTTGAGAATCCGTCACCCGATGAGTATAAAGGCAGGACCCGCTACTTAGCGCTTCGATTCAACAAGTGGCCATAGGGTCAAGCAGGAGGATCGACCAACACGCAAAACAGCTTAAGTCTTGTTATTTTTCTCTCGCCCGTTTTACTGTGAAGTGATGTGCGCCGCCTTTCAACAGGTTTTGTTGGAAGGCGTTTTTTTTGTCGTCCACTTTCGTGAATATTTAAAACATAAAAATACCAGGTTTTAGTCAACGACCAAGCCTGGTATCTGTCGATCAGCGGGAGACTCTCTCGCTCAAAAATTGAAGTACCGGCTACAGCAAGAGAGAATAGATAAATGCTCTTCTGCTTGAAGGACGGCTTCATTGATTGCCTTTTGCCCAGATTCTGACTGGACCCACAAAGCTACTTCCTCTTCAGTCAGATCGGGACCGTTTAATGAACAGATTGGTTTTTCCATAACATCTCCCTCTCGTTCAAGACTAAAGATTCTACTTTAAAATTATCACACCCGAAGGTGATGTGCTATATGAACTTCATTGTAACTTTAGAAATCGCGGTATATATTTGTTTATAGAAAAAAGAGTTCAAACAGAGGAGAGTGGTAAATGGAAACATTGGATAGTCGACTTTTGGCCGATTGTTGCTCAGACGAACAATTACTTAGGCAGTTGGCCGAGGCTTTACCAGAAGATCCTTTTCTGGTCGTGTTGCGAGAAGATACAGCACTACTTCGCAGTTACGAAGGGAGAGGAGCCAGCCTTTTTGCAACAGGGAAAACATTCTGAATTGTTTTGTGAAAAAATGTCTGGGATCTTCTGGTTCTAATCACCGATGAGCTGTTACGGGGTTGACGCGATTGACTTGGGTCGACCAGGGTAGTAAACTAGAAAATAGAGTGGTCCAGCCAGATTAGTGTGAGTTGAGGCCTCACCTCACACACCAAAAATCTGGCTGGACCTAATCCGAAATTTCGCAGGGTTGCCCTGCTTTCAATATATATCGGCTGAGGTGGACACCCACCCAGTCGATTTTTCTTTTTAGTTTTTTCCTGCTAAAGTTTTTGATATGAAAAAAGTCTTCATTGTCCACGGGTTTGAGGGTAGTCCAAACGGTGGCTGGCGGCCGTGGCTTATGGTCGAACTTGAAAAGCGAAGAACCTATGCCTGTAGTCTGGCGATGCCCAGCCCTAACAATCCGATCTGTAAAGAATGGGTTGAAGAGATAGCCAGACATGTGGAGAAAAACAAGAAAGATCAGATATATCTAGTTGGGCACAGTCTTGGTGTTCCGGCTATTCTTCGGTACCTTGAAGCAAGCGAAGCTAAAAATGTGAAAGGTGCCGTTTTGGTATCTGGCCCAGTTTATAAGACGACTAAGAAAAAGGTGGCCGGATTCTTGAAGGAGTCTTTTGACTATAAAGTGATTAAAACAAAAGCTAGGAGTTTTGTGGTTATCCACGGTGATGATGATAGAAGTGTTTCTATTGAACAAGGAAAAGTCTTGGCCAAAGAGTTAAATGCTGACCTGGTAATAGTTAAGAAAGGAGGACATCTTAACGGCTCTGCTGGGTGGTATTCTTTACCCCAAGCCTTGGAGGGTTTAAATAAGTTGATGCGTAAAAAGTTACGATAGGGGGTAACTTTAAGTTCAAATCTTTGTCACTTTTTCGAGCCGGGGGATCAGCGTGTTAACAATTTAACAAAAATGGGGCCAAGGTAGGGAAACATGACGCTTCATTGACTTTTTGTAATTAATTGTTATAATGTCCATCAGATTGTCAGGGATGTATTCCCTTTAAAATATAGATTTTAGGAACGACGGAACCCAAACCACCTCAAGGGAAAGGAAAACTCCTACCATGACCACAATCCTGACCCGTCAGCCCCTGGCAAGCCTTAGCTTTGCCAAAACCCACTTTCAGCGTGGTACCGACTGTCTTGGTCCCGACGAAGTGGAGCAAGTCTTCGGCATCAAACTGGCCGACGTTCCGCCCATTCCGTTTACGGAAGAGGAACTGACCCGGGCCCGCGAACTTGGCCAGATACTGCTCCTCTTCGTTCCGAACGATGCCGATGGCAATCTGCTCACCATGAAGCGTCTGCGTGACATACTGTGCAACAAGCTCGGCGCTGGCAAGCTTCTTTATGAAGAGAGCTGGTATGCGAAGGAACCCTTCTACACGACGACACCGATCGTGCCGGCACCCATTTGGAAGCTTGTCAGCCACGACGTGATTCCTGGCTCGACCAACGTTAACTACCTCGACCAAACGGTGGCACTTGTGCGCTACCTGACCGAGGAAGTCTACCAGGACGAAGGTTTGCCGATGGCATATGACGTGGCGGCATCCGAGTTCGACTCAAGCAAGGATCGCCTGACCAAACTCATGAGGTCGGACTGGAAAAAAGCGGCCGAAGAACTGACTGCTCTCAAAGTGAACCAACTCTTCCGCCTCAGCCCCGGCGAGCTACTGTACCTGATCGCCTTCTACAGGGCCGCCAACAAGGAATATCTCTTGGAAGACATGTATTCCTGGACCGCCTCCCGTAGTAACGCGTTCGGCGGCCTGGTGTACGCCGGCGGTGCTGACTCGGACGGTGCGGGCGTGGACATCTACTCTCCGAGGGACCCGAACGACGACCTTGGCGTCCTGTTCTCCCGCAGTGGTCTGGCGGAGTCCTGATCACTTGAATCCTGAAATCTTGTTTTATCCTTTGGCCCGCTTGAGCTCTTGTAGCTTGAGCGGCCTTTTCTTTTACCTCAATTTTTTCATGGGAGGTTGGGTTTTGTTGGAAAAAGAAAA
>CAZIIR010000034.1:0-8372 GCA_964539475.1 uncultured Candidatus Saccharibacteria bacterium | reverse complement strand
GTGCCCCAGCTAACATAAAATTGAGATTCATAAATAAACCAAAGAAGGCCGCTATGCCCGTGAGAAGCCCGAGCATAAGCGCCAGCCCTACCACTACTTCGCCAACAGCAACCGCCGGCGCCCAAGTAGAGACATGAGGTAAAACAATATTTTGCAAAAAGCTGGCGTACCAGCTGGCCACATCGGGGTGAGCACCACCTGTTTTAGTAAGCGCTCCATTTATAAACCCAGTCAGTGCTACCCCGGCTTCATCGCCAACCCATTTTGGGTTGGCGAGCTTCCCTAGTCCCGCTAAAAACCAAGTCGACCCGACATACAAACGCACCGCGAGCCACAGTGGTGCCATAACCGTATTAGAAAATAAAAATCGCGACAGGGGCGACTCGGAAATTGAGATATATTTTGACATAAATATATTCTAACAAGATAAATATTTTTACCAAAGAAAAAGCCGGGGCAAATGTGGGGAGACACATTTGCCCCGGACAACTTGGGGTTGAGGAGCGGTTCAAAAATTTCATTTCCACATATCTCTTCCTCCGCTTCCGCGCCACATCGTCAGCACAATGTGCCAACGATTGCTAGAATCTATTTAATACCTCCCCTAAAATAAAAGCAAGGCCAATACCCAACTAACGCGATTCATTGTAATATAGCGATATGGAGGGAATAAAAAACAAAAAAGCTTTCTTTAATTACGAGATTACCGAAAAATACACCGCTGGTGTGGAGCTTTTAGGCTACGAGGTAAAATCGGTCAAAAATGGCCACGGTTCGCTCGAGGGGGCGTATGTCATAATTCGGGGTGGTGAAGCGTTTCTAACTGGAGCCACTATCCCCCCTTACCAACCCGGCAACACCCCCGAGGGGTACGACCCATTGCGTGTCCGCCGACTTCTCTTGCAGAAAAAAGAGCTAAAAGAGTTGGCCGAAGCCGGCCAAACTGCCGGCTTGACAATAGTGCCATTATCGATGTATAATAAGGGTAGATATGTGAAAGTAGATATTGCGATTGGACGCGGTAAAAAACAGTTCGACAAGCGCGAAAGTATCAAAAAACGCGAAACTGATATCGATATCCGCCGTACCTTGAAAACCAAAAAATAAGCCCGGTCATTCGGCTAAAGCATGTTTTCGAATGAGCCCGAACAAATTTAGTAAAATTTGTTTTAGGGGGATGATCGGCCTAGACAGTAGACGCTGTTTAGCTGTGCGTTCCGAGGATGTTTGTTGCCTCGTAAATCACGCAAACAAAACACAAGTGCAAAAAACAGCACAGGTGCGGTGGCTTCACCGTACTTCACTCCGGCTTTCGCTTTAGCGTAATGGCCGGTGCTTCCCTACTTTCTGCCTGACTAAGTAGACGAAGTATCATAACCGTCAGACTGGAGTAACTTAACGCTTCGTTTGTTACTTGAGACATAGAAGCTTGGGTGATATGAGATTTTGTTCGCTTTATACTCATACCACCGACCAACTTTAAGCGCTCTATGAACGTAGATACACCTAAGCTTCCCTATTGCACGGCGGTTCGATTCCGCCCATCTCCACCAAATTTGACACAAAAATCCAGGAATATTTTCCTGGATTTTTGTTTTGCTCAAATTTAGGTGGAGATGGAGCAAGCAAACTGCTTTGCTTGCGTGCGGAATCGAAGCCCGGAGGCATGTTTTGTCAGCAGACAAAACAGACGAGGGCGGGCCCTGGGACCGAGGAGCTCGACGGAGCGACGAGAGTCTGGGGCGATTCCTCCTTTTGGGTTTCCAAAGGGTGAGATAGCGAAGCGTCCGCCCATCTCCACATAGTATTGACAAAGTTAACTATTTCATTTATAATTAAAGATAGAATGCTCAAAAGGAGGATAGACCACGATTGTCGTGGCCACTCTGAATACAGTATTGTTCTCTGACTTGAGGAGAAGTTGTCATGATCCGTAATAGTATTATGGGTATGAGTGTTTGTATGAGTGTGGGCTTGGGGATAGGACAAGTTCCACGTCTTTCACTCGAACAGCGTCTGGAAGTTCAGACCTCGTCATTAAACACGCGTCTGGATCTTGCTGGGGCACTTAATGGAGACGGAAGCTATCGTCCCGAAGCCGCCTGCGAGAAATGCGGTCGCAATCTGACCCCCTTGGAAATCTTCAAGGGATTCAACACCAATCCGAACGACTTCACCACTTGTTGCAGTGGGTGCGGACATCGTTTCGAACCCAAACTCATCTGGAGTAATGCCCACAGTCGAATCGAAATTCGTTTCTACTGCGATCTTCAAACCCAGGCTCAACTGAAAGGTTTAGAAAACCTGAGCCCCGAAGAACTGCGGAAGAAGGAGCCAGGGATCTATCACAGCGCGGTCGCTCATCACGGCTTACTCAAGAACGCCTTCAAAGCCGCGGGGATAAGCTATGAGTTCGATGAGGTGGCCGACGTCAAGAAACGCGTCGAGCCGTTTCTGGGACAGTTGCCCGACACGGTGATTGCCGAAATGTCTGGCTTGAAAGTCAACACTGTTCGGAGAATGCGCAAAACTGCAAGGATTGATGCTTATTCTTACCACGCAATATTGAAGAACAACTGACACAAACCGCCCGCCCACACAGAAGTCGCCCTCGGACTCTCTGTTGGGCGGCTTTTTATTTTCTCGTCACTTCTCTACCTCGAATACGCAGCAACATTTTTAATACTCCCTACCCCCACAATCGCCGCTCTCGCCTCAAATACCCAAGGAAATAGCTGGTTCCAACTTTTCGAGACTAAGTCCACCAATGAAAAACACCTGCTTTAACGCGGGTGTTTTTCATTGGTGGTAAATACAGGCGAGAATCGAACAGGAGTGGGGTCGGGAGAACACCTGGTCTCCCGTGGAGGAAGGCAGAGCGAAGCTCGTTGGAAAACCGAGGGTTTCCAAAGGGTGAGGTAGCGAAGCGTCCGGCCATCTCCACCGCAAACTATTGACTTATCACTATAAACATAGTATTATATTTATAGTGCCTCTAGCTTTTAACACAGAAGGAGAAAGAAAAGTGTCAGAGAAAATGATAAAGGCGCTGACCAAAAAGGTCAGCCAAAACTTTCGAACATTTGGTGGCAACCCCGACGAGAAATCTGGCAACCCTGTTGCGGCAGCCCTCGCCGAAAAACCGGTGATGTTTGCCCTGGGGGTGCCAGTAGATGAGGTGGTTCGGTTCATCATCAAAGAACTGGGTCACTAGAATTTTTGATCGTCCCCGCCCCGACCAAAGAGCCCCCCTCTTCTGGTCGGGGCTTTTCTTTTGTCTAATTAAATTTCCCTCGCTCAACCCTAGGTATTTTGTATAAATGCTGGCTGACCCTATTTACCTTGCCAATTAAACGCTAAGGGGTAATATACCCACCAGAGCTGTTCCCTATCAGGAGCAGACATTACAGGTGCTTAGCACCGGAAAGTCGAGGTCTATCATGGCGGCAAAAGTGAGTCTGAATTTTGGGGATGACCACGATAAAATCCCTATCGACAAGTCGTCCGATTTTTTCCAGGGCTGCGTTGACGCTTTTAAAAAAATGGGACTGGAAACGCCTCGGTTTAGAAAGCTAGTCGACTTGGTTGAAGTCGTTCGTATCTATCCAAACCAAGGAGGTATGTCGAGAGGACAAATCGTCATCGAAGTCATCGTGGGGTGGCAGGGCAATAAGAAGAACAAAAGCTTCATAGTGCACCTGGACAGCGAGGGCATCAAAAGAAGAGTAAGTGCAGGTATCGTCCAGCTTGCGAAAAAGCTGGCCGAGAGCATTAAAGACGAACTTGGGGAGCAGGTTGAAGAATTCTCCACCAGACTGAACTGACCGACTAGCGTCCAAAGCCCCGACCGAAGAGCCCCCTCTTCTGGTCGGGGCTTTTCTTTTGCCTTGTTTTTATATCATGAGTTAGTTGATATGAACGATTTATAAATCTATACTTATGTTTAATGGAAAAACCTGAAATAAAATCTGAGCCTGAGCAAGACAACACAATCGAGACTCTTGCAGACAGCAAGGAAGGTATAACTATTGTGGAAAACAAGGAATTGGGAGTTTCTTATAGGCAGTCTTATGAAGAATTACCCCTTGAAAAACAAGAAGAAACTGGGATAAAGAGACTTAGAAAGATAGATGTATTATCCTATCCCGATGAGCTATATTCCAACACTAGACGCGGACTAAGAAATGCCGAAGGTTTTGTAATTTATGGCCAAGAGCCCATATGGCATTTCCTGACCGACGGCAGGTTTCCGTCATATAAAACATGGAATCATATTATGTCGGCTGACTGGGCAAACACTGAAGGGGCAGCAATGATTAGAGAATTCAACGAAAAACAAGGAATCTTTGATGAATATTTTCCACCTCAAAATTCGTCTTTTGGAATATTTTTTAACATTACAGAAAAAGATATTGAAGAGGTAACGGACAGAAACAAACTTACACCGCAAGAACGAAGGGATGGTTTATCATTTTTCCCCATGGACGTTATGGACCAAGGTGAAGTATGGGAATCTTGTATTTCTGGACCAGTGTTTGCCTTTGGTGGAAAAAATAAAGTGTTTATTGATTATATAAATTCTATAAGTGACAATCCGCAAACAAAAGAGATGTTGGAAATGGTGGGATTTGCCGTAGACTCACCATTAGAGCTAATAACTAAAGATTCTCCGGATTTTGAAAAATACAAAAGGTTGTTTAGAGGACATGATGCAATTGTTAGGCCAAAAATTGATTTTCCACCAGAGTATCTTTCTGATGAATGGGATCCGTACGCCAAACACCCACCGGAAATTACACAGGCCATAAGGGCCGCCGAGAGAAGTGGTTCAGCAAAAAATATTAGTTCCTGCAAATTTCTTTTCGAAGAGATAGATGTTAAATATTATCAAGGTCAGCCACCTGGTATACCAGTCGTAAGACACCCAGATATAAAACCTCTAAGATGGAGTCATGCCGAACTAGCGGTGATTCCAAAAGGAAAAGACCTAGAAATAATCTTTTTTGAACAAGAATAAACCAGCCCTTATTTAGTTCCAGCCCTCTTCTGATTGGAGCTTTCCTTTTACCGGGGCCTCATAGGGCTAGGGCTGTTGACTTCGGGCTTATTTTCCGTTACTATTATCCCCGTCCCTCTAGGCTAAACCTCTTGCTATGGCAAGAGGTCGCCCGAACACATTTTTCTAAAATGTGTTCTAGGGATTCTAATTAAATCGATTTTTGACTAAATTCGTCCGCCTCAATCACCAAATCACCGCCAGCGAACTGCGCGTTATTGACGCGGAGGGGCAGGCGCTTGGGGTTATTTCCAAAGAAGAAGCCCTAAAAAGGGCCGAGGCCGAAAATCTAGACCTTATCGAGATTTCGCCCAATGCTGTTCCACCGGTAGCCAAAATAATGGACTACGGCAAGTGGCAGTACGAGGAAAACCGTAAGGCTAAAGCCGCCAAAGCCGGGTCCAAAGCTACCGAAACCAAGTCACTGCAGGTGAAAATTGGTACCGGTGACCACGACCTAGAACTAAAAGCCAAACGGGCTGGCGAGTGGCTAAAAGAGGGTCACCGCGTAAAAATCGAGCTTTTCGTCTCGGGTCGGGCCAAATATTTTGACCCCAAGTTCCTCGAAGAGCGCCTCGACCGTATCCTGCGCCTGATTCCCGAAGACTACAAAGTAGCTGAGCCGGTGAAAAAAGGACCAAAGGGCCCCTACGTGGTAGTCGAGAGAAACAAAGCGGGTAAAAAAATTGAGGATAATCAACGACCAGAGGGAGTATGATTTCCCAACCCTGTTAAATAACCCGTCTCCGACGGGTTCCCGCGAAGCAGGATTTAACAGGGTGAAGATTTGAAATTCGCTTCGCTCATAACAAATCAACCATGAAAACCAATAAATCATATTCCAAGAGAATCAAGGCGACGAAAACCGGCAAACTAATTGCCAGAAAGCCTGGTAAAAACCATTTCAATGCCAAAGAAAGCCGGTCGTCGCAACTGGCTGGCAAGCGAAGTCAAACTATCAATATGGTAGCCAAAACTTCCAGCCGAATGTTCCCTGGCCGCAAGACGAGTAATTAATATTTAAAGATACTAATATGCCAAGAGTTAAAGGAGGAAAAACTACCCTAAAACGTCGCCGTAACTTACTCGCCCGAGTAAAGGGTTTTCGTTTTGGACGCGGTACTAAAAAACGTGAGGCCAAAACCGCCTTTCTCCATGCTGGTGCTCATGCCTTTGCTCACCGCAAAGACAAAAAGAACGACTTCCGTCGTCTGTTTAATATCAAAATCGGCGCCGCTGCCAAGTCACTTGGCACTTCCTACAGCAAACTTATTAACTTGCTCAAGGTAAAAAACGTCGAGCTTGACCGCAAAATACTCGCTGACCTCGCCGAAAACCACCCAGACACATTCAAGCAGGTAGTAGAGTTTGTAAAATAAAGTTTTAAAACAAATCCCCCGCAAGCTTCGCTTGCGGGGGATTTGTTTTACTTTAAAAATATTTATCTACAAATTAATTTCTATCTTCTCCCCCTCCATCGGGGCGGCTGCCTCTACCCCCAAGTAGTCACGCAAACGCTGGACCAAGAAAAGCGAAGACTTGGGCTCACCCATCGCCACAAATACATTTTTTAGGGTATCGGCCGAATCAGCCACAAATTCGACCAAATCGTCGGAACCTTTGTGACCCGAGTAACCTGTCACTTCTACCACCTTGGCTCGTACGGGCACGTTTTGGCCCATAATTCGCACACTTTTGGCCCCGTCTTGCAAAATACGCCCTAGAGTACCCGCGGCCTGGTAACCCGCCAAAAGCAAGGTACTTTTCGGGTCAGGCAAATAGGCTTTTTCATGATGCAAAATACGACCACCGTTGGACATACCACTACCAGCAATCACGATTTTCCGGTCTGGCTGGTGGTTAATCGCCTTCGACTCATCGGTCGTCTCCGTAAAATGAAGCTGAGAAAACTTGAAAATATGGCCGTCGGCCGCCTGCACTGTAGACCGCACATCTTTTTTGAAATATTCCGCGTATTTTTTATAAATCTGCGTCACTTTAATAGCTAGCGGTGAATCGACAAATACCGGCACCAGTGGAATCTCCGAGTTTTCCATCATATTTTCAATCTCATACAAAAGCTCTTGGGTCCGCTCCACGGAAAAAGCGGGGATCATTAGTGTCCCCCCGGCAGTCATCGTGTCTTTGATTACTTTTTTCATCATCGCCGAGCGTTCCTCGCGGTTTTCGTGATTGCGGTCACCATAGACTGATTCCATTAACAAATAGTCGATATCTGTAATTTTTTCCGTATCCGGTAAAAGAGGCATGGGCGAGTTGCCCAGGTCACCAGTAAACAAAATTTTCTTGCCGGCCAAAGTAAACTCGACCATTGAGGAACCCAAAATATGTCCCGCATCACGAAACACGGCCTGCAGGTTGCCCAGGCGCAAAACATCGTGATAGCCAAAAGTCTGCCACTGCCTCATCGCCTCTTCGACATCGGCCGGCTCATAGAGAGGCGGTAAACTAGTGCCCTTGCGCTCTTTTTCCATTACCCCCAAGCTGTCGAGCATAATTAGCTCCGCAATGTCTTTTGTTGGTGGCGTGGAATATATTTTTCCTTTAAAACCTTCGCGGACCAGTTTGCCAATCCGCCCCACGTGGTCGAGGTGACCATGGGTAACAAACAAAGCATCGATAGATGCTGGGTCATAGGGAAAGGGGGCAAAGTTTTCCGGTGGACAAACTTTACCATTTTGTTCTAATCCACAGTCGATAAGAACGCGGTGTCGTTCCCCACCCTCCTCTGTCTCAAACAAAAAATTGGCGCCAGTTACACTACCAGCCCCACCGTAAAAAGTAATACTAAATTTATTGGCCATTGGTTTTAATTATAGCTTATTATCTAAACTTTCGGTAAAAAGGCTTTTGAAAATACGCGCCGCTACCAAGGCCCCAAGCAGGTCAGCGACCAAATCAAAAACCGAGTCACCAAAACCAATCTCAATCATCGCCAATTGTTTAACCGCAATTGAGGCCGCCCAGTAACGGTCGATACTAAACTCAAATAACTCCCAAATAAACCCGAGGGCAAAAATAGACGTCACTGAAGCTAAAATTATTTCGGTCCAAGTAGCCGGTATGGGCCGACCCTGGTGGCGGGCCACCGTAAAGTAAATAACCAAAAACACCAGGCCGGCGGTCGCCCCAGAGATAAAGTGCAAAACATTATCAAACCACCACAACCGCCAAAACCAAAAGTTTTGGTAAGCCATCACCGACAGCGCGACCGACACAACCACCAGCCCGGTCGTGAGAGCCAACAAAACCAAGTTAGATTTAAGTATTTTCACTTGTATATTGTAACCGAAAA
>CAZIIR010000033.1:0-8395 GCA_964539475.1 uncultured Candidatus Saccharibacteria bacterium | reverse complement strand
TGGTGTCTTCACTTACGCAGAGCAAAGACTCAAGCGAGGCTGGGTTGGTGGGTTGAACATCACACTCGCAACGACTTTCCATCGCTTTTTCTCCTATAGTAAAGTGTCGAGGTATGTGTCCGGCGGTAGGTCTTCGTAGGTTTTCATAAACTCTTCAAAGCTCTGACCTTGGCTGGTCGTGGCCTCTGGTCCGCTGGTGACCTCGGGTTTGGTTTCAGGCCTACACTTGATCACCACGTACAAAAATAGCGCCAGGGGCATTATTATTACCACCAGACCCACGAAATCTTTGATAGTCATGACCAGTTCCCCTATGGTTAAATGTCCAAATTTCCTAATTCCAAATTATCACGCTTTGTCAGGATAATCTAGTCATTATGTCTATTTGAATAAAACTTGGGGACCACATTGGTCGGACTGATGTACTTTAAATTTGCTATAATTAAAATATATGATTAAAGAATACTTTGCTTATCTGCAGGATAATCCCCAGGGGTTGTGGTTTAAGCGTAAGCTCTATGGCTGGGGTTGGGTACCGGTGCGGTGGCAAGGGTGGCTGGTGGTAGCAGTGGCCATTGGTCTGGTTGTTTTTGGTATCTATGTGGGCGAAACCGACGATGCACCCGGCGCGGCGGGTTTGGGCGTTCTCCTTGCAGTGGCGCTTATATTTACCTTCGGCTACTGGAAGGGCGAAAAACCCCGCTGGCAGTGGGGCCCACCGAAGGATAAGAAATAAAATATAATTTTTTATAAAAATCCCCCGGTGTGCGGAGCGCACCGGGGGTGGGAGTTGGAGGAGAAGGGGTGGGCACGGGTGCGATTAGCGACGGATCCACCGTTCTTCCTTTTTCAACTCCAACCGGAGAAGCAACACCAAGACATCACCCGCTATAGCCAAAACGGGGCGCGGGTACGGGCTGATATGCCCGCTGGGGGTGCCGGTTTCCGGACTCCAGTCGGTTGTTACTGGTAGACGAGCGGGGGCGTTTTCTTCTGCCATTTTCCTTTTCTCCTTCAGTTGAAAGACCAAACAAAGCAAAAGCCCTCCGAGTGGAGGGCTTGCGGGTATTTGATTCCAAACTTGGGAATTACGCACCAGCAAAACCTCCACTCAAGGTGGTAAGGAGAAGCTGTAGCAACTTAGCGTAATTGACCTTCATATTTTCATTGTATAACTTTGTAAAAAATGAGCAAGCGTTTTTAATTTAAGTCAGAGTTAATACTACTTCGAGAGCAAATTTATCCAAATCACTCATACTTTTCAATTGCTCCAAAGAGGCCCAGCGAGCCTCAATGTCTTCCTCGGCCAGTTTTATTTCTAATTGGTCGTCGATATCGGATATTAAATAAGTAAGTCGAGTAACTTGCCGTTCTTCCTGGTCGATGATGATGCTCTGGGCGGTAAGCAGCTTGGCGTTGGTTGTATCTATATCAAGAGAAGTTTCTTCTAAAATTTCTCGTCGAAGGTTTTCGAGTAGGGGTTGACCTGGTTCAATCCGGCCGCCTGGTAAGTCCCAACTACCGGAGAGTTGGCCGTAAGTTTTAGGGTTACGACGCAAGATTAAAAATTCACCGTGGCTGTTTTTTAGTAAAGCTTTGACTCCAACTTGTAGGGTCCAAGACATGGTGGTTTATTTTACAAACTCAAAATCGACGGTTTTTTTGGCCAGGTCGGCAGTGACTAGTTTTACTTTTACTTTGTCACCGAGGCGGTAAATATCACCGTGTTGCTTGCCGACAATGGCAAATTTCTTTTCGTCGTATTCGTAAAAATCGTTGCCAATGGAGCCGAGGCGCACCAGACCTTCGGTCTTGGTGTCATTTTCTTCCACAAACAGGCCCCAGTCGGTAACGCTCGAGATAACCCCGTCGAAAGTTTGACCCACTTTTTTGAGCATAAATTCGACCTGCTTGTAGCGAATAGATTCACGCTCGGCTTCGGCCGCTTTGATTTCCATTTCGGTGGAGTGGATTAGGTCTTCGGCAACGGAAGCGAGGGTACCGGTAGAAGGTTGGTGACCAGCCAAATATTCGGCCAAGAGGCGGTGGACCATCACGTCGGGGTAGCGGCGGATCGGTGAGGTAAAGTGAGTATAGTAAGGGAAAGCCAAGCCCCAGTGGCCAATGTTTAAGGTCGAGTAAATAGCCTTGGACATGGCCCGCACCGCGGCGCGGTTGATAATATCTTCTTCGGGGCGACCGTCGGCTTTTTTCAGCAAGTCGTTTAGGTTTACGGGCGAGATTTTTTCATCTTCAATTTTCAACTCATAACCAAGCGGGAGCAAAAAGTTTTGGAGGTTGGTGATTTTTTCAATATTAGGGAAGTCGTGAATACGATAAACGAAAACATTGTCCGAACCTTTGTTGGCCTTGGCGGCATATTCGGCCACTTTTTTGTTGGCCAAGAGCATAAAATCTTCGATAAGGAGGTTGGACTCGATTCGTTCTTTTTTATAAATCTCTAGTGGGACTCCGTCGGCATCGAGCTTGAAACGCACTTCCGAGTCTTCGAAAGTAATAGCGCCGGCGGCTAGTTTTTTCTCACGCAGACCACGGGCAATGTCGCGTAGGGCGAGTAAGTTGTCGGACTGTTCACCACTACCGGCATCTAATATGGCTTGCACCTCTTCGTAGGTGAAGCGCCGGTCGGAGTTGATAATCGTCCGGCCATACCACTCGTCTTTAATATTGCCGGTGCGGTCTAATACAAAAACGGCGGCAAAAGTGAGGCGGTCTTGATTGGGGACAAGACTACAAACATTGTTGGACAGCACTTCGGGTAGCATCGGGATAGTACGGTCGACGAGGTAAATAGAGGTGGCCCGCTTTCTGGCTTCGCGGTCGAGGGCACTGCCGGGGCGGACATAGTGAGAAACGTCGGCAATATGCACACCGACTTCAAAATCACCATTGGGTAAAGTTTTAATCGACAGGGCATCGTCGAAATCTTTCGCGTCGAGCGGGTCGATAGTACAAGTAAAAGTGTCGCGGAAGTCACGGCGATTGGGGGCGTCGGCGGCAATATGACCAACGGCGTCTTTTTCAATTAGTTCGGCTTCTTTTTCAACGGCGGCGGGAAAATCTAAATCAAAACCACGTTCCAAAACAATAGCTCGCATTTCTGTTTCGTGGGCACCGGGCTTACCAATGAGTGACACCAGTTGGCCCCGAGGGCTTTTCTCAGTGAGGGGCCAGTCGGTCATTTCGACTAATATTTTGTCACCCGGTTGGGCCCCGGTTTGGCTTAAGTCTGGGGTTGGGGAAAGTAAAATATCGACATAAAGTTTTTTGTCGTCGGGGACTAGAAAATAGGCGCCGTTGTCTTCGTCTAAGACACCGACAAATTGGTTTTTGGCCCGCTTGGTAATACTTGTTACCTCACCGGTTTGGTCTTCACCTTTTTTCGGGTGGAGGAGGACAGACACGGTGTCGCCGTTTAGGGCCGTGTGGAGGAGACCGTTTTCGATCTCGACAAAAGTGGCGGTGGCGGGGTTTAAAATAAAACCGAGGCCTTTAGTGTTGATCTTGATAATACCTTCAATAGTATTGGCGGGTTTTTCCTGGCTAGTTTCGCTCATATGTAAGGGGAGTATAGCGCAAAATAAGCTATCTGGCCATTTTGGGTCCCTAATCGAGCCTGGTGGTTTGACGACCTTCTTTATTTTTGCTATTGTACGGCGGTATGTTAAAACTAAGACTACAGCGAGTCGGACGCAAAAATGACCCCTCTTTTCGGGTGGTTGTTACCGAGTCACAAAACGGTCCTCAGAGTGGTAAATTTCTCGAAGTTTTGGGAGCCTACGACGCTCGCCAAGGGGTACCACAACTAAAAGGTGATCGGATAAAACACTGGATTGCGATGGGTGCCCAGGTTTCTGACACAATGCACAATATGCTAGTTCGCTTTGGTGTTGTGGAAGGTAAGAAGGTCAACAACCTACCTAAAATGAAACCAGTAGAATCTAAACCAGAACCAGTATCAGCTCCGGTAGCGGAAGCGGCTCTGGCCGAGGCTAAGGCCGAAGAGGTAGCTGAACCAGTAGAAGAAAAAGTTGAGGAAGTTGCTCCGACCGAAGAAGCGGCTACTCCCGAAGCAGAACCAGTCGTTGAAGCAGAAGAAGTTCCAGTAGAAGAACCAGCCTCCGTCGAAGACTCCGGCGAGGCAAAGGAAGAGAAGGCGGCTGAGTAATAAACCAGTCCTTCGTCCTATCCCCGCGGCAAGCCGACGGGGTATTAGGCGAAGGCAACAGGGCTGGTTTTTTGGAAGAAGAAGCGGCTCCGCCGCTCCTATCTTTAGTACCTCTCATCCCTGCGGCTCGGCCGCAGGGTATTCCGGTACACCAATAAATAATTTTTAAAAAATAAAAACCGCTCGGTGCACGCAGTGCACCGAGCGGTTTTGACCCAGTAGTGAATTTTAGGTTTTTTAAAACTAAAATCTACTACCGGGTTTTGACTTTTAACCTCATTTTTTTTAGAATTAAGTAACAGGTACAACTTTAATACAAGGTGGCACCTAATTTAATAAGAATTTTTTATTACAATACTAAAATGGCTGAAAGTTATACCGACAGAGATTTTCTAGAAATGGTAGTCAAAGCCTTGGTTGATCATCCGGAAAATGTAAAAGTCGAGCGCAAAGTAGACGAGATGGGGGTTTTGATTTCGCTCGATGTGGACCCCGAAGATATGGGTAAAATTATTGGCCGGCAGGGCAACACCGCCAAAGCGATTCGCACCTTGTTGCGAGTAGTGGGGATGAAGAACAACGCTCGGGTTAATCTAAAAATCAATGAACCGGAGGGTGGCTTGCGGGCCCCAAGTGCGGCTGTCTCTATGGACCAAGCAATGGACGATTTGAAGATGTAATAAACGCCAAATTAAAAGACCGCCCTCGGGCGGTCTTTTAATTTGGCGTTTAAAATGCTTAGATTGTTTCCAGGTTTGATCTGCAACCAACAAAGAGAAAAGAAAGGTGAACACCGTGAAAAATGTAAGCTGGAGTTTCAAACTGCTGGCGTGGATTAGTGCGATCTTTAACTGCCCGTCCATCAGGAGGTTGGCTTTACGGGCAAACGAAGAGGAGGCGGTGTACTTGGCAGAGGTTTACTTCAGCCATCAGCTGAAGACCAATAATCTCTTTTGGATTCATCGGGCAGCCTATATCATGGGACTGCAGGAGGAAGATGAAAAGAAAGATGCGGTCATGGTGACGCTTGTCGACTGGATGGTGAAGCACGGGTCCCACGGGGCCCGTAGCCAAAGTTCTTGCTACGGCGAACTAGGCGAAATCTGTGTGAAGTATTATGACAAGGACCGGTTGCCGAGATTCTCGGCGCGTCTCCACCAGGCCTTGCATGAGTGTGTGGCTATCGAGGCTGCTAGTCTGAAGTGGCAAGGGGAAAGGTTGGCGGAGCTCTTTTCGCCAAAAGCTTGGCTCAAGATTTATCCCGACGCCACCCCGGCGACGAAGGAAATCTTGTTCTCTATGCGGGACCCCTGGGTGGGATTAGCTCACGATGCAAATGATGAGTGGGCGGCTGATCGCCTATTGGTTTGTGAGGAAATCTTTGGTCCTGGTAGTGAGACAGCTAAAGAAATATTGGCTGCAATATCCCAAGCGGAAAATAGGAGATGCTTAGAAAGTGCACTTCGGTCTCTTTCCGTCCAGTTTATTACTGGATTGACCTCAGATTGGGGAGAGGTGTTTGGTTCTGATGGGCAGTCTACCTACAGGTGTCTCTCGGTCTGGGCCGAGCTCAAAAAGTCGCCCTATTTGCGCGAGTTGGCCAGGGCTGATGTTTTCTGTAGTCTGTGGCACTTCATCTTGGTTAGGAATAACTTTGAGGAAGGGGGGTCGCGACACATTTCCGATTTTTTTGTTTTAGCACGGGCTTACGATTTGTCTGACCCCGAGTCGAAGGGAGAGGTGGAGGAGCTTTTCTTTCGTTGCCTGGCCAATTTTGCTGAGAGTTCGTCGCGCGTAAAAATTCTCCAGCATTTTGCTAAACTAGCGCGTCCGGAGTTGTCTTTTGCCGAAAAGGTTAACCGGATATACTCTGGGCGACGATAATAACTGTGAGTTGGAAGCAACCCCGGGGCGCCAGAGGCGCCCCGGGGTTTTACTTTTCAAATCTTAAAAACTGTGTTATTATATTAATAATGAATTTTCAGATTGTGTCAGTCGTACCGGAAGCACTAGCGAGCTATTTAGACAGCTCGATTATTGGTCGCGCCGTGGGAACCAAAAAAATCAAGGTCAAAATTTTGAACCCGCGTGACTTTACAAAAGACAAACACAAAAAAGCGGATGAGCGGCCATATGGTGGCGGACCGGGTATGGTTTTAAAAGCCCTGCCAATTTTGCGCGTCGTCGAAAAAATGACAGCCAAGAAAGACCCCAAGAAAACAAAAGTAATTATTTTTTCACCCGGGGGCAAACTGTTTACCAATGAGCTGGCTGCCCAGTGGGCAAAAAAGTATACCGATATTGTGATGATTTCGGGTCGTTACGAAGGTATCGACGGCCGGGTGAAGAAAATTTTAAAAGCCGAAGAAATTTCGGTCGGGCCGTATGTGCTCACTGGTGGGGAACTGCCGGCCCTGATTGTGCTTGATACCGTGACCCGCAAACTACCGGGGGTTTTGGGTAAAGACGCGTCGGTGGAGGAAAGGCGAGTGGCCTCGGGCGAGGTCTACACTCGGCCAGAAATTTTGGAATACAAAAAGAAAAAATATCGCGTGCCTAAAGTATTACTTTCTGGACACCACAAAAATATTGACGGCTGGCGGGGTGAGCGGAAATCACTGTAAATCTAGACCGGGGAGTCGATTTGACAGACTCATACCTATCATTTATACTACCCCTAATTCGGCAAGAGTGAGTTCCGATTGGCTCGAATACAGTTTTCGGTAACGTTTCTTGCAAATCTCTCGTTTATTAGAACCCACCCTTTAGGACGGGTTCTCTGTTTTTGATTTTTTAATAATTAATTTGCGCGCATGGAGCAAAAATATTTTTCGCGGTTTAAAAAACCGTTGTCCGAGATTCCAAACCTAATGGAATTGCAGACCACTTCCTACCAGTGGTTGGTGAAGCAAGGTCTGAAAGAATTGTTTGAAGAGTTTTCGTCAATCAAAGATTATTCGGAGAAAAAGTTTCAACTCGATTTCACTAGTTTTCAACTAGATGAGCCAAAGTACGACGAATATTATGCCAAGGAAAACAAATTGTCGTACGATGCGCCACTTCGGGTAAAAGTTAAGCTTCACAACAAAACTCTAGCTCAAGACAAAGAGCAGGAGATCTTTTTGGCTGATTTCCCGATTATGACCGCGCACGGTACCTTTATTATAAATGGTATCGAACGAGTTATTGTCCCTCAGCTAGCGCGCTCTTTCGGTGTGTTTTTCACCGACAACGATATTCGGGGTAATAAATATTTTGGCGCCAAGATTATTCCGGCTCGGGGAGTGTGGATTGAATTTGAAACCGAAGCCGACGGGGCTATTTATGTCCGTATCGACCGCAAGCGTAAATTTCCCGCCAGTTCTTTGCTTCGTATTGTTGCTGACTTGGCTGGAAAAAAACTGGAAGCCGAAGATATGGAGAAGTTGTTTGCTGACAAGGGTGTAGATGTTAACTATATAAAGAGTACTTTGGCGAAAGACCATGCAAAAACCGCCGAAGAATCTTACGTGGAGGTTTACAAGCGTTTGCGGGACTCGGACCTAGCGACCGCGGCCAACTCCAAAGAATTTGTTTCCAGTCTATTTACTCGCGAAAAGTACGACTTTTCCGTGGTAGGCCGAATGCGCTTCAACGAACGGTTTGATTTGCCTAATACCGAAAAAGCCAAAGAAAAAAGAGTGATTGACCTCGACGACGTGGTCACTATTTTGGCTCATGTGGTAACTCTAAACACAACAAAGGGTGCCAAGGCCGACGATATCGACCACCTTGGTTTCCGCCGGGTCCGCTCGATTGGGGAAATGCTTCAGCAAAAACTGAAGGTCGGTATGACACAGATGAAGCGTAATATTCAGGACCGCATGTCGACTGTCGATGCCACGACCTTGCTACCAATTCAACTTATTTCACCTCGGCCCCTCCAGGCGCGGTTGAAAGAATTTTTTACTACCAACCAGCTCTCCCAGTTTATGGGTCAGGAAAATGTGTTGGCCGAAATCGAGCACTTGCGTCGCTTGTCGGCGCTCGGACCGGGCGGTCTCACTCGTGAGCGAGCCGGGCTTGAGGTGCGCGACGTGCACACTTCCCACTACGCCCGCGTGTGTCCGATTCACACACCAGAAGGACCAAACATTGGTCTTATCTTGTGTTTGTCTTCTTATGCCAAGGTCAATGAATACGGCATTATCGAAGCTCCTTACCGCA
>CAZIIR010000032.1:0-8517 GCA_964539475.1 uncultured Candidatus Saccharibacteria bacterium | reverse complement strand
CACGATAAGAGTGGCCCGAGGAGTGAATTTCCGCTACGCCGTAGTGCAAGATACGAGCCCCTTGGCGAGCTAGGTTGTCTTTTAGTCGCCCGACACTTTTTTCATTGCCTGGCACTACTGAGCTGGAGAGCAGAACAGTATCGCCTTTATGGAGTTTTACGTATTTATGAGTTTTGTTGGAAATACGCATCAAGGCGGCAAATTCATCACCCTGGGCACCAGTTGCAAGAATAACCAGTTTGTTTTCTGGGTACTCGTCCATGCGTTCGGCGCCGACGATGGTCGAGTCTTTTACTTTTAATATACCCAATTCCCGAGCGATCTCGACATTGGTTTTCATTGAGCGACCTTCGACAACCACTTTTTTACCCAAGAGTTCAGCGGCTTGGATAACATAAACAATCCGGTCAAATAGGGAAGCAAAGGTGCTGACAATAATTCGGCCGGGAGCGTCTTGGATTAATTTCTTTAAGTTGTCGTGAACTATTTTTTCTGGAAAAGAAAAACCTTCTTTTTCGACATTGGTAGAGTCGGCGATCAGGAGCAAGTTATTTTCCTTACCTAGTTTTTCATAAGTCTCCACTTCAAACGGTACTGGGATATTGTCTTTAGTTTCAATCTTAATATCTCCAGTCATAATAATATTACCGTAAGGTGTTTCAATAATAAGACCCAAGGTGTCGGGAATAGTGTGAGTAGCGCCGAAAAAGCGCAACTTAAATTGGCCAAGTCTAATCGTGTCTTCTTGTTTAACTACATTAACAGTTAGTTTTGGTAGATGAATAAATTCTTCTTGTCGTTTTTTTATCATCACCGAAGTCAAAATACTGGTGTAAATTGGGGGGTTGCCCATTTTTGGCATAACATAAGGAATACCGCCAATATGGTCCAAGTGACCATGGGTTACCACTAAGGCTCGTATTTTGCTTTTGTTGGTTTCTAAGTAGGTAGTGTCGGGAATAATATAGTCTACCCCGGGGGCATTTTCGTCGGGAAATTGTAGACCAGCGTCGACGACGATAATATCGTCGCCCATCTCAATGGCGGTCATATTTTTACCAATTTCTTCTACACCGCCGAGAGGGATAATGCGAATAGTGTCGGGAGCAATAGGCGGGATAGGTTTTGAGGCTTTAAAAGCATCAGTCTGGGCTAGACGAGGACCACGGGGACCCCGCCCACCACCTTTACCAGCGCGTGGGGGGCGACTAAAAGCTGGTCGCCCAGAGGCAGGTTTATGAGTGTTTGTTGGTTTAGGGTTTGGCACTGGCTGGCTGGTTTGGTTTTTTAGTGGAGGCATATTTATTTTTTATTTTTTAATTAGTTTCTATAGTACTAGTAGCGGTTTTTATAGTTGGTGCAAATATGGGCCAGACTTTGTCGGTCTCTAAATACCAATCGTAAATATGGGCCAAGCGGTCGGCTGGAATACTGATAAAAGGTAAGTCCATGTGTCGGATGTCATCGGAAATAACATAAATAAAATCGGGGGCGTAAATAAAAACAGCCGGTTGGTCTTTTTTGATTTCAATTGCCAACTTTTTTATGTCGGTAGTTAGAACTTCTCGGTTTTGTTCGGTTTTAATTTTTTCTAATAATTTGTCAGCGGTAGGGTTGGCATACATGGCCACGTTTAAACCAGGGTCGGCCCGCTCGCGGGAGTGCCAAAAGGAATACAAATCGCTGTCGGCGCTAGTCGACATACCAAATAAAAGAGCATCATATTTGCGTGGGCGAATACTAGACTGTTGTAGGTCGGCCACATCTTGAATCTTAATATTTACTTTGGCCCCCATTTTTTCCCAGGTGTTTTTAGCTAGAGTGGCAATAGCTTTTAGTTCAGCAGTGTCGGCGGTAGTAATAGTAAATTCTAGACGCAAGGTCTCTTTGCCGACGGTTTTTTGTAGGACACCATCTGGACCAGGTTTCCAGCCGGCGCGAGTCAGGGTGTTTTTAGCTTGCTGAATACGCAGACCGATTGGTTCGCTGAGAGTTAGTTTTTTTTCATAACCCAGGGAGCTTGGGGGTAATGGGCTGTCGATAACGGTAGCAAAATCTTCTAAAATATTTTCTACAATGTATTTTCGGTCCAGGCTCTCGTCTAAGGTTTTTCGCACTTCAGCCTGGGTAAATATTTTAGCTTCATTTTGGTTCCAAAAAATACCAAAAACTCGAGGCAGGGGTGTTTGTTTAATGTCGGCCCCAAAGCGCGCCAATTTTTTAGCGGCTTCTGGAGTAATACCTCCCAAATTGTCGATAGCGCCTTTTTCGCGAGCGGTAATTAGTTCGGCTTCATTTGGATAAAAGTAGAAGCGAATTTCTTCGATATGAGGGTTACCGAGAGCAAAATCTTTAAAGGAAGTCAGACTGTAATATAGAGGCAAGCCAGCCCCAGAATTTTCAATACTTTTTATCATATACGGCCCAGAACCAATAGGGTGAGTGTTTAATTCGCTAAAAGCCAATGTTTCGGCTGGAATATTGCCCCAGATATGGGACGGTAAGATACCCATAGTGACATCGCCAATGAAAGCTGAGTATGGTTGAGGAAGAGTAAAAGATACCACGCGATCGCTTTTGGCACTGACCGCCACCCCTTCCCAATTGCCAGCCCGGGGACTTTTAACACTTGGGTTTACGGCCTGATTAATAGTAAACACTACGTCGTGGGCAGTAACAGGTTTGCCGTCATGCCAGGTTAAATTTTTGCGTAGATAAAAAGTATAAGTTTTACCGTCGGGTGAAATATCAAAGCGTTCCGCTAGGTCTGGGATATACTGACCAGCTGTACCTTTGCGCATTAGTCCCGAATATATAACCGCCGATAGGTCGCGGTCGGTGTCAGAAATAGCGAGTAGGGGGTTAATAAAACGCGGCGCGCCAATTAGACCTTCCCGTAAAATCCCGCCGTTTTCAGGGACGCCAATTAAAATAGAGTTGTTTAGTTGCCATAAAACAGCCAAAAGACTAGCTGTTGCCACGATGCTTAAAATGAGAATAGCTAGTTTTTGACGTAGTGGTAAAGAGCGGGCCACTGAAGACAAGTCAGTCGATATCGACATATTATATTGGTTTGATTGGCTAAGTTTATATTGCTAGGGGTGACCAAGGTGGTACCCGAGTGGTATTTAAACAAAGAGAGCGAGAATGGCTGCGCCGACAAACAGAATAGCCACAATAATAGTGGAATTGAATATTAGTTTTTCGGGACCGCGCTTGCGGTGAGCGTGGGCGGCTGAGTCAGCACCACCAAAAGCTCCTCCAAGGCTGGAGTCGTTTTGTTGAAGCAGTATGAGAGCCATTAGGAGTAAGGCCAATACGACCTGAATCCATGGCAACAATACGGAAGCTGTTTCCATTCTATTTGTTTAAAGTTTGGGCCAACCAAAAGGTTGGCGAGAACCATTGGTAGCTAGTGTAGCAAAGCTGTTGCGACATTGCAATATGCAGTTTTAACAGGTAATATTCAGACTTAAATTACTAGTTTTAAACTCGCTGTAGTTCTTTTACTAAACACCGAGCTAATAATAAAACCTATGAAAAAAAACCAATCCAAAATAAAGCCCTTGGGGGACAAAGTCCTAATTTTGGCTGAATCAGGGGACGAAAAAACTAGTGCCTCGGGTATTATTATTCCTGATACGGCTGGTAAGGAGCGACCAGAGCAGGGGGTGGTTATAGCGGTCGGGGAAGGACGAATAGATAATAATGGCCAACTTGTTTCTCCTAAGGTAAAGAAGGGCGACCGAGTAATTTTCTCTAAATATGGTCCCGATGAACTGAAGGTGGATGGGGTCGAATATTTAATTGTCAGTGAGTCGAACATATTAGCAATTATTGAGGAATAATCATGGCTAAAAAAATCTATTTCAATGATGAAGCTCGCCAGGCGCTAAAGCGTGGTATTGACCAGTTATCTGAAGCGGTAAAAATGACCCTCGGTCCGCGAGGCCGGGCGGTAGTGATTGAAAAAAGTTACGGTGCTCCTCAGGTAACCCTAGATGGGGTGACGGTAGCTAAGGAAATAGTTTTGGAAGATAAATTTGAAAATCTCGGCGCGGAACTTTTAAAACAGGCGGCCGATAAAACCAATGACAATGTGGGTGACGGTACCACCACTTCGATTATTTTAACTCAGGCTTTGATCGAGGAAGGCGAAAAAGCGGTGTCCGACCGCGGGTTTAATGTTATTCGTTTGGCTGATGAAATTAAAAAAGGTAGTGAAGAAATTATTGAGGCCCTAGCCGAACAAGCGGAGCCGGTGAAAGATGCTAATAAAATAAAAGAGGTGGCCACTTTGTCGGCGAAGGATGCTGAGATTGGTGAACTAATAGCCGGGGTGTTTAAAAACGTTGGCCCTAGTGGAGTAATAACGATTGAAGATTCAAACACAGTTTCCAATTCGTCGGAGGTGGTAGAAGGGTTGTCTTTTGACAAGGGGTATATTGCGCCTTATATGGTCACCAATTCGGAAAAGATGGAAGCGCAATATGAAGACCCATACATTCTTATTACTGACAAAAAGATTTCAGCGATTAAAGATATTTTGCCTCTGATCGAAAAAATGGCCCAAAGTGGTAAAAAAGATTTGGTGATTATTGCTGACGATGTCGATGGCGAGGCTCTCACCACCCTGATTGTTAACAAGATTCGGGGTATTTTTAACAGCTTGGCTATCAAGGCGCCTGGGTTTGGTGATAGGCGGAAAGAGTTGCTTGGGGATATTGCTACGATTACTGGTGGTCAACTTATTTCCGACGACATTGGACTAAAATTAGAAACAGTGGAAATTAACCAACTTGGTCGCGCTCGCCGCCTGGTGTCTTCGAAAGATACGACGGTAATTGTGGGAGGCAAAGGCAAGAAAGCGGATATTGAAAACAGACTAACTCAACTAAAAGCTCAGCTAGAAAAAACTGAATCTAAATATGACAAGGAAAAACTAGTCGAGCGGATTGGTAAATTGGCTGGTGGGGTAGCGGTAATAAAAGTAGGTGCCCCAACGGAGTCGGCCCAAAAAGAATTAAAACAGAGAGTAGAAGACGCGGTGGCGGCCACGCGGGCAGCGATGGAAGAAGGAGTAGTACCTGGTGGGGGTGTAGCTCTCTTTAATGTCAGTTTAGCAATGGTTGGTAAAGACACTGGTGATACGGTGGCCGACTATGCACGCGCTATGCTTGAGCGAGTAGCCAAGGCCCCACTGACTGCGATTATTGAAAATAGTGGTGAAGTGGCCGCCACGATTATGGATGAATTGGCAAATAAAAAAGCCGAAACTAAAGATAAGGCTTCTCGGGTGTGGCTTGGGTTCAATGCGGCCGCCAATGAACTGCAAGATTTGAAAAAAGCTGGCATTGTCGACCCCTTAAAAGTCACTAAGACTGCTTTCACTAATGCGGTGTCGGTGGCGGCCAATTATCTGACAATTGGTGTGGCGATTACCGAAATTCCCAAAAAAGAAGAACCGCATAACCATGGCGGAGAGATGGGGATGGGATACTAAAAAATAAAAAGCCCCGGCCGCCACAGGCGGCCGGGGCTTTTTATTTTGGCTTGGCTATTTTATTTTTGTCAAAAATATGCTATAATGTGTAAATTATACGGTTTAGACTAAAATTATGACCACTTTATTTATTATTCTTGGGTTAGTTGTACTAGTGGGTTTGTGGTTTGCCTTTACCTACAACAGTTTTGTTTCTTTGGTAAATCGGAGTCAAGAAGCTTGGGCGGATATTGATGTCCAGTTGAAGAGGCGCTATGACCTAATTCCTAATCTGATTAACACGGTCAAAGGTTATGCCGCTCATGAAGCTGGCACTTTGGAAAAAGTTACCGAAGCGCGCACGATGGCGATGCAGGCGGGGACTGTGGCCGAGCACGAGCAGGCTGAAAATATGCTTAGTGGGGCACTCAAGTCTTTATTTGCTGTTTCGGAAAGTTATCCAGACCTAAAAGCCAATCAAAACTTCTTAGAACTTCAGCGTGAGCTTAGTGATACCGAAAACAAGATTCAGGCAGCTCGTCGTTTTTACAATGCTAATGTCCGTGACTTAAATACTAAAATTGAAAGTTTTCCGTCAAATATTATTGCTAGTGTTTTCAAGTTTACTAAACGCGAGTTTTTTGAACTTGAAGCCGGTGAAGAAGCCGCTCGCCAGCCAGTGGAGGTAAAGTTTTAAAAACACGATTATCAAAAAAAACCGCCCCGGTGTAACCGGGGCGGTTTTTTTTGATAGGCTTTTCTTTTTGCTTAAAAATGGTTTAATTTAGGAGCGATGGCCACTTTATATACTGAACAATCAAAAAATATTACCAAAACCTGGCTTTTAATGACCGGCTTTTTGGTGGTGGTGATTGGCTTGGGCTGGTACTTTGGTTTTACTTTGGACCTGCCGTGGCTTTTGCCAGTGGCGGTGGTGTTTAGCTTAGTTATGAATATTGCGAGCTACTGGTGGTCGGACAAAATTGTGTTGAAAATGTCCGGTGCCCGACCAGCGACCCGTGCGGAGTTTTTTGATCTCTACACGGCGACCGAAAACCTCGCCATTACTGCTGGCCTGCCTATGCCGAAACTTTATGTTATTGATGACCCAGCACCGAATGCGTTTGCGACCGGGCGCGACAAAGAACATGCGGTCGTGGCGGCCACTACCGGTCTACTGGCCATTCTTGAGAAAAATGAATTGGAGGGGGTGATTGCTCACGAACTGGCACATATTGGTAATCGCGATATGTTACTTTCGACCGTGGTGGTGGTGCTTGTCGGCTTTGTAGCTTTACTTTCTGATTTTTTCTTACGCTTTTCTTTTGCTGGAGGTGGAGACAGAGACAGTAAAGGAAATGCGGTTTTACTTGTGATTGGTTTAGTGCTGGCGATTTTGGCACCGATCGCGGCGACTCTTATTCAACTAGCAATTTCTCGCAAACGTGAATTTTTAGCCGATGCCTCGGGAGCCTTACTTACTCGCTACCCCGAAGGGCTAGCCTTAGCTTTGGAAAAAATAGCTAAAAGTGGGGTGCCGGTAGCGCGGGCCAACAACGCGACTGCCCACCTATATATTGCCAATCCGTTTGGAGGCAAGACCAATGCCTTACACAAGTTGTTTCTTACCCACCCGCCGGTCGAGGAACGCCTTGCGGCCTTGCGGGGGATGAGCGTAGAATAGACTGGTATGACAAAAAAAGTAGAAATGTGGGGTGAAATGGAAGTAGATGATAATGATGAAAAATGGGAAAAACTCAGAGCTTCTATTTTACAAGAAAAGGACACTAGTAAAAATCCTAACTTTAGGGATATTAATGTTTTAGATTTAAATGAAGAAGATCTTTTAATGTGGGAAAAATTTAAAAATTACAAAGCAACTGGGGAGGGCCTAAGAGTAGAAGAGTTTACCCACTATACGCAAGATGTGATGAATAGACAAAATATTTCTAGTGCAGAATTGAGGGCCTATATGGTAGATTATTTAACTGAACTCTTTTATCCAAAAAGTTAATAAATATAATAACAAGTATGAACTTTTTTAAAGACCTAAAAAACAGTGTTTACAATCCCGCTTTTTACCGTCAGCTATTAGACCGAAGTTTTGGCTACTCTTTTTCTTACTACGCCAAACTAGCGGCGGTTATTGCTTTGGTGTGGTCGGCTTCGATTAGTTTTGCTTTAGTGCCGGCGGCGTATTCTTTTTTTAATCAAGCTAGTCAGGCGGTGGGTGAGGTTTACCCGGCCGACCTCGAGCTTGCTGTTAAAGATGGGGTGCTGACTAAAAATATTGCTGGTCCAGTGCGTCTACCACTGCCGGCAATAGTAAAGGAAAAAATGACGAGTGAGAACCAGGCTACAACCACTAAAGCCCTAGCGGTTATTGACACCGAAGCTAGTGCCGACCTCGCCTCTTATGAAAAAGCAGGCGCTTATGTTTTGGTTACTAAAGAAGCTCTGGTGTACCAAGACGGGGAAGACAAAACTAGGGTTAGTATTGCGCCTTTTGACCACCAAATGACTTTTGGCCTAAATCAGGCCAAGATTATAGACCATATCGAAAAGGCTAGGCCCTGGCTCAAGTTGGTGGCACCCGCGCTACTAGTAGTTTTGTTTCTGGCTTTTATGTTTGTTATGTATCTCATGCTTTTGCCACTCGGACTACTAGCTCTATTGGTATGGGGTGTACTTCGATTAATGAAAAAAAATATTGGTCGCACGGTTGCTTTTGGTACAGCTTATCGTCTTACTCTGCACGCTTCGACCGCCTCATTTCTGGTCTGGGCAATTTTCTCAGTTCTGGTCGGCTCAGGCTTCGGTGTTTTGTTTTTCTCAGGCCTCACTTTGTTTCTCGTTTACCTAAACTTGCGAGTGGTAGAACCAGTAGTAGTTGCTTAAACTTTCTTTCCAAGTGGAAAAAATGTGGTAGTCTACGGTTAGTAAATAATTAAAACCTCAACTTGTACAACGAGTGAGGTATTAAGGAGAGGTGGCCGAGTGGTTGAAGGCGCACGCTTGGAAAGCGTGTTAGGAGC
>CAZIIR010000031.1:0-8524 GCA_964539475.1 uncultured Candidatus Saccharibacteria bacterium | reverse complement strand
CGTACGATTCCGCACCTGGACTGATTGTATTGATTATTTGTATTTCACTTCCTGTATCAACTAAACTAATACCTGCTCCAGCTAATAGCGTTTTGGCAGTTATTGTAGGGTCATTATTAATTAAAATAATATCACCAGCACCAATATTCGAAATATTATTAAATGTACCACTACCTCCCCCACTCGTTGTGTTTACATTAGTAATATTTTTAGCTCCTTCGTTTTTATATCCGCTAACGCTATTATTAATCATCCTAAAACTAGCACTACTATTAACGCTAGCGTTTTTATAGTTAGATTATTATATATATATAATTTTAAAAAAAATATATATATTATTATTTTTATTTATATCTAAAAACTGGTTTTTAGTTATAGAGCTTAATTATCCATAGCGGCAAGGCTATTGACGGTAATGCTTCCGTTCTCTCGTTGGGTGAGAATAGCGTATTCATGGCAGTTTACACGTACTACGGCGGATGAACCAACATTTGTAGTCAAAACGGGTGAAAACTTGATTGACGCGCGACCATTGAGCCATAGCGAACCTGACTCAGAAGCCCCGCTATTTTTAACAACGTTCAAAGGATCGCGGCAAAAAGGCAATTCATAAAGATAATTACCAGTTCCGATATTCCCATATTTAGAGGGGATAATTTGATTTCTAATAATGTTATCGCTGATACCTTCATAAGACCAAGGATTACCATTATCAAGTAAAAGAGTAAGAAAATTCAATTGTTTAAGTTGAATATAAGTTTCAGGGTTTGCGTTATTCTCATCAACTAACGAAACACGCAAAGTACTAAAATTACCAGTCAAACTACCCAGCAATTGAGTATAAGTAACACCAGCAGCAATACTGCCCATGTTAATTAATTGTTGTTTTCTTACAGAAACACGGCTAATATGGGGCGCAGCCTTGTATTCCTTTTTCAAGGATTCAAGCAAAGCGGGAGCATAGGTGCGACCTTGCAAAACCATGCTAACCTGTCCAGCGGTTAAATCAGCCGCTGATCCAGCGAGAATAATTTGAGAGCCACCATTAAAATAAACGCGAATTTTCATATTGTTGGTCTTCAATGAACCACCGAAGACCTGAGAGAGAAAAGATTGAATAGACAGAGAGTAGGTAACAGTTGTACCAATAGCAATAGGCGTAACCGATTTAGTAACCATTCCATCAGTTGACACGACGAAATTCGAAGCGGCAGCATTAGCGACTAAATCGCTATAACTACTAGCCAATAATTGCGTCCACATATCCGAGCTATAGACAGTAGATATAGTAGATCCATTAGCGATAAACTCAATTCGGTTAACGAGCCATTGAGCAGGCATTACAGTAACGGGAGCCGCACCAGCTGATAACGGAATACTAATGAAAACGTTATCAAAACGCGAAGCCATTGAGTTTGAGAGATCAAACTCAACGAACGTACCACCGACGCTAGCATTGAAATTACCGCCAACTGGAAGTAACAGACTTAGACTATTAGTATAGTTATAATATTGAAGCGACGATTTTTTAACGTAAACCGTTTCACCTCTGGCAGTCGTCATTTTAACAAATGGCGTTGATGCCTCCATTATATTTGTATTTTCCATAGACATGATTAAATTGATATTAGAGCTTATATAGCTAACTTTCAAAGATGAGAGATAGGCTGCTAATCTAAATACCAGTACTTAGGTATGTATTATATTATAATAATATAAAAAAAATAAATTAATTATTTAATTACCTAAATACCAGTACTAGCCCTAAAAACCAGTTTTTAGATTATTTAATTTTATTCGATTTTAAGAATAGGGGCGACCATAGGCAAACTCCAAAACGCGACATAATCGGCAACACTTCCGATAATAAGATTTTTTAAAAATCCTTTTCGTTGAAAGCCCAATTTTTGCACACCAGCATAAGCAACACCAGTTAACAAATTACTAATCAAAGGATCAACAGAGGCCACCATTGGTACAATTTCATGAACAGCCAACGACGACACACCTTCCGCTAAAGCAGATTTACCGGCTTTCTCTCCTTCCTTATCAATAGCATAATCAACAACACCAACCAAAATAGCGGCCTCAACGGCTGCGAGTGCGTCCAATTTAAACGACATTCTAATAAGTTATATTATTAAATAAATAAAAAATAAAATAAAATAATTAATTATTTTACGTTTCTTTTTTATATGAGGTCTATTTTAATTTTAGTAATTTTATAAATTATTTTACTAATATTAACAATAATAGGCCCATTATTAAAATATTAAATTCTGGTATTTTATTTTTAATTTGATTTTTTTCAATTTTTAAAATAGGTTTTTTATATGATTTAGGAATAATTATTTCTTTATTTTGATTATCTACACATAAATAATAATCTTTTCCGAAATCATTTTTTATTTTATACATATTTTCGCGGTCGGCCTCTTCCTCGTTTAATTGGTTGACTTGTTATATTAATATCGTTATTATTATTAATAATATTATTTCCCAAATTATGATCGTTAATAGGAGGATTAGTACTTTTTTTTGCTTTATTTACACTATAAGTAACAATAGCCGCACTACCTAATATCATTAATAATCTTGTTTCTGCTCCCATTATTCCCTCCATTTCATCGCTGTATTCTAATAAAATTTCTTTAAAACAATCTTCAATATCATTCATTGACACGGAAGCTGAAGCCGTAAAATCTTTTAAATCAGAAATATAATTTTCAATTAATGAGCAGCTTTGCAACGTCATTATCGTTGCAACTCTTGCGAATTTTTCAAATGATGAATTAGAATTTTGAAGTTTAATAATTTGTTTTAATTCATCTGTTTCTAACTCCCTTAAATTATCCCCATATTTATAATTACCACAACTAGCGGGATATTTCATTTTTTTGCTATTTGTATTAATTAATTCAAATTTTTCAATCTGATCAATTAACTTTTGTCGGTAATTTTTTTCTTCTTGATCATTTTCTTGATTATTTATTTGTTGCATACCTAAAAACTGTTCTTCATTACCTAAAAACTGATTTTTAGGTTCATAATCTTGAATATTTACAATATCTGGTTCGTTATTATGTTCTGGCTCCTCAGCTATTATTTCTTCTAATTGGTTTATTGTTATACCATCCATTGGTATTTAGATAATTAAATATATTAATATAAATATTATTATTATTATTAAAAAATAATATTTTTATTTTTTTATTATTATTTAGGTTTATTAATAAATAAACCTAAATACTGGTATTTAGGTAATTAAATTTAAATCATTATTATTAATTTTTAGATTTATTATTAAATAAAATAATATTATTAATTAAATTTAAATCATTATTATTAATTAAAATAGGGGAATAACTAGCGTTTTTTTGGCAAAAATCAATCCAATCACTTTTTTTATTATATTTATTCTGATTATTATATAATAATTCGTAAGATTTAATAGAACATCTTAAAATAAAAATATAGCGAGAATTTTCTCTAACCGTTGGCGTTATTTTAGACGCATATTGACAGAGACAGAAGGACGCAATATTAAAATGCCGACCTTGCGTGTATAATTTTTCTACCAGTTTATCAATTTTAAATATTCCTATAAAATTATCAATAATAACAAATTTTTTTAATTTAATTAATTTAATATTAAATAATATATTAACTTTATCAAAATCATCAAATGATAATGTAATAATATTTTTAAATTGTGGACCTGACCATTCCCAAGGTGTGGAAGTAAAACAAAAACCGAAATCAAATTTAGGGCATCCCTTAATTAGCTTTTTTAATAAAGTACTTTTTCCCGCTCCCGTTTGACCTAAAATTAAAATCTGCGATTTATACAACGAAAACATTATATTATTATAATTATTATTATTAAGTTAATAATAATAATAATATAGATATTCTACATTTACTAACTATGAGTTCTCAAACTCTGTTAATTGATTCTTATGATAGAATTGAAGGAACGAGCACAGCATTCAGAATTAATTTAAATCAAGTAAAGGAAAATATAGAAAGTATTCAGCTAGTAAGCGCTGTTATACCTAATACAGCGTATAATGTGTATAATTATACGATTAATGGTATTTTATATCAAAATAATTTAATACCATTTCGCGAGGTTGCGTCTGATGCATTTGCAACGGTTCCAATTGGTAATTATAGCATTACTGATTTAATCGCGGCTATCGGCGTTGCTATGACTGCTGCTAGTCCTACTTTGCAAGTTTACACCGCTACATACGATAGTTCAACATTTAAAATTACTGTTACGACTGCTGGTCCTAATCCGTTTGTTTTTAGATTTGCGGCTACATTTGGAGGTACTAATTATACTAATATCAATTTATCTTACGTGATGGGCTTTAATAATACAAATACTGGCGTAGCTGCGTTATCATTAACTAGCAATAATGTTGTTAATTTATCCGGTATTCCTTATTATGTAATAAAAAATAATAATTTACAAAATAACGTTTTTACAACTGAAGCAACGAGCGGAATGTATTATATCCCTAATAATGTAAACGGTGCTAATATTGCTTATTATTTATGCGGTACAGAAAAAGACGGCAACATTATGAGATTTAATAAAGGATCGTATACAACATTAACGCAATTAAATATTAGTTTAATGGACACCTATGAAAGAATCGTAGACCTAAATGGGTCTGATTGGCAATTTTGTATTAAAATTAATTATTATAATTATTAATAATTATATATATATATATATAACCTAAATCGTGAACACCTAAAAACTGGTTTTTAGGTTAGGATAATGTCAAGTGTTAGTATTACAGAATCATTAGATCGCTTTATTTCATCTCCAATTGTTGTTATGCATTGTTTACCTTTTTATATTAGTAAACGCGTACCAACTTATGAAGAATTCACACGTTTATTAAACGAATTAAGACATATTGCAGAACAATGCGAATTATGCACAAAAAATGAACAAACCCATGAATTATACAATCGTTTAATTTCACATGAAAAAATAATTTCATTTTTAAATTAATTAGTCCTATTCTAATATTGAAGATAAAAATAAATCATCAGTATCTAAAAACTGGTTTTTAGAAGGATATAATAATTTTTTTATTACTTCTTCTCTATTATATTTCGATGTAATTTTTTTATATGTGTCAAGTAATACAGGTTTATAATCTTCATATCGTAAAACAAAATCAGCCAATGCATTAATAATCGCGGTTATATCTTCGCGTTCTTGTGTGTGGTATCTGTAATCTTTTTTATTTTTAAATTCTAATAAACGAATATACGGAATATCCAACATATCGCAATACATTAATAATTGTGTTTTTTCATAAAATCGTATATCGTCCGATAAGCTATTTAATCTGTATTTAAATTCATAATAATCATCACCATCATAGGCATCAATTGAACCGCAAATATTAATTTTTATTATTTTATCATCACGTTCAACCTCGTAAACTTTAGATATCTTTTTTTGTGTTTCTTTAACATTATCAAGGATAATAGAACCTATTTGTTCGTTTCTTTTGCCTGCATCTTGCCTATCTTTATTTTTTTTTATTGATGTACTCATATTACTATAACTTTTTTTAACTTTATTATAAGTTGTAATATCATTTCTCCACATAAACGACTCAAACATAGCGATTAAAGGTATATCAAATTTTGATTTATTTATAAAATTGTGCACTTCTGAAGCATTGAAACAATACATTATTATTATATATATGTATAATTATATTTCAAAAAATAAATAATTATTTATTAATGTATAATTTAATTTCCGTTTACTTTTTTTTCTTTAAAATAAAAATTTTTTTCATCTTCTTTTAAATCTTTAAGTAATAAATCGAGTTCACATCTACCCAACTTATCACCAATTAACGAATCAAATATTTCTTCGTATTTCTTTCTGTTTATTGATCGCAAAGAAAGAAAATTACATAAATTAGCACATTCTAATTTTTTACACATTACTGTGTTTAATCGGTATACACAATTGATTTTTTTATATCCATATTCTCGGTAAAGGTAATAATTATTGCAATTATCGCGAAATTCCTTAAAATAATCATTTAATTTATGAATACAATCATAATATCCATCATTACCGGCAAATTCAGATTTACCAAGTACAACATCAAATAATCTATCGCGGTCATTTTGACGCATTGGTAAATTTGGTTCTAATCCACCTGTCAAATAAATCAATTTAGAGACAATTTCATTAATATATAAATTTTTAATATATTTGATATAATCGCTAGGCATATTAAAAATAATTAAATGCATAATTTCGAAATTATCAGCAGTATCAGGAATATTTAAAAGTTTAATATATAATTTTATTTCTTCTTCATCTGAAGTTTTAAAATATTTTACAAATTCATTAACCCAGTTAGTAATTGAGTAAGACGCTTCTCTGTTCATTTGTGTATAATTATTATTCTGTTTATATATATGTATAATTATATTTCAAAAAATAAATAATTATTTATTAATATATTAATTTTCTTTTTGTGTTTCTTCAATAATTTCGTCAAATTTTCCGTCGTGTTCATCAATTGTTTCGCTTAATGTAACATTCTTTTTATTTGCCTCATTAATAGCCTGACATAACAACACACCCATATCTCGTATTTTTTGGTATTCGTCTTTGGGATCATTAACATAATTCAAACCGCTGAATTCTTGGAATAATCGTGTTTTAACATCATTATTAATACGATTTAATACATTTGTATAATCATTATCATCATCAGTTTCATTCATTATTAATAATGATATTTCTCCTATTTCATCTTTACGTTCATTATGGTATAATATCGAATAAGGCAATTCAAAAATTAATACTTTAAATTTGCCGAATATATCCATATCAGCAATATTTAAACTTCCCATAAATCGTTTTATTTCTTCATTTTCTGATTTTTCAAACCATTCAACAAATTCAATAATCAGAAAATGAATTTTACAACTTGGACATGTTAACATTTTTAGGTTTATATATATATCTATATTATTTTTTATTAATTAATTAAAATTTTAAATCGTAAGGTGATTTGAATGGTTTACCTTTTTCAATAGCTTTTTTTAATGCTTGATCTATTTTTTCGTATTCATCTATTAATTTATGTTTTTTATCATAATGTTTATCTTCTTCTTCTCTCAGAATATGTTTATTCATTTTAATTTTTTCATTCAAATCATAATAATGATCATTGGTTTTATTAATTTTTAATTTTTTAAGTTCATTAATTTTCTTTCTATTATTTTTTATTTGGTCATCCGCTTTACTTTTTATTTTCTTTATCTTTTCTTCTTTTCTATTCTGTAATTTTTTTTCCTTATTATCTAATGAATCCTCTTTTTTATATATTTTTTTTATTTTAGTTTTTTCTTCATTTGCTTTTTTTACGTATGTTCTCAAAACCTTAATAACTGGTTTATATTCTTTAATAGTTTTTTTATCAAATTTTGGGTATTTATCCGGCTGTGTATTTAGCCTAAAACTCTTATCTCTCGACATATTTATATTTATATTATTATATTAATTAATTATTTTTAAAAAAACTAGTAGAAACGTTAGCTATACGTCAAGGAAATGCGAAATTGATTTTTAGTAATATTTTTTATTAATTAATTAAAAAGGTGATTTATAGGGTTTACCTTCTTTAATCGCTTTTTTTAATGATTGATCTACTTTTACGTATTTCTCTATTAATTTATGTTTTTCATCATAATGTTTAACATTATTCTCTCTCAATTTTAATCTATCATATTTAATTTTTGCGTTCAAATCAGCATAATATTCATAAGTTTTATTAATTTTCGATTTTTTAAGTTCATTTATTTTCTTTCTATTATTTTTTATTTGTTCGTCTGATTTACTTTTTATTTTTTTAACCTTTTCTTCTTTTCTATTCTCTAATTTTTTTTCCTTATTATTTAATAATGAATCTTTATTAATTATTTTTTTTATTTTAGTTTTTTCTTCATTTACTTGTTTTACATACGTTCTCAATTCATTAATAGCTGGTTTATATAATTTATTAGTTTTTTTATCAAATTTGGTATATTTTACCTCAGTTCCTAATACCGACCTTCTAAACATATTTATATTTATATTATTATATTAATTAATTATTTTTAAAAAAACTGGTAGAAACGTTAGCTATACGTCAAGGAAATGCGAAATTGATTTTTTGTAAATTATAATATTTCGTATTTATTGTTTATATAAGTAAATTTAGTAAAAAGGCGTTAGTATTAATGTTATTAATCCTGACGATTCTCACCAAAAAAAAAAAAAAATTAAAAACGCGAAAAACACGATTTACGGGAATTATCGAAATCTCTATATCGCGATAATATAGGAAAAAACCCACATTTTTTAGGGGTAAAAATCAAAGAAAAAACGAAAAGTGAAAGAATTGCCAAAAGATCAATATATAGACTACAAATAGAGGGGTATAAGTCGAGCAATCACGCGAGATCTATATATGTCGTC
>CAZIIR010000030.1:4724-8554 GCA_964539475.1 uncultured Candidatus Saccharibacteria bacterium | reverse complement strand
TTTACCTTTATGCTTAAAAAAATATTTACTAAAATAAAAAATCTAGTTTTGGCTTCACGGCGTAATACTATTATCGCGACGGTTTTGGCATTGGTGGTACTAATTATTTTGGGCTTCGTTGTTTTTGGAGGCAATGGTAGTGGAGAAATAGTGACGGCTGTCAAACGCGATCTAATAGAAACCGTAAAAATATCCGGTCGAGTCGAAGCGGATATTGTTTCGGATATGGGGTTTCCGGTTAGTGGTATTGTGCGAGCGGTTAGTGTGAAAGAGGGCCAAAGTGTTTTTGCTGGTCAGCAACTAGCTGTTCTTGACCTGGGTACTCTATATGCCGAATTGCGCTCGGCACGAGCTGAAGTGGCGATTAAGCGAGCCGAGTTGGGAAATACCCAGCTTGATTTGACTGCAATTAAAAAACAACAGGACACTTTGGTGGAAAGCGCCTATCGTAATTTGTTGTCAGACTCGCTTGAGGCGGAACCTTCCAGCTCGACTTATACCCAAACACCGCCCGAGATTAGTGGAACTTATTCTGGAACAGAAGGTCAATATAAAATAGTTATCGACCGCCAAGGTTTTTCTGGTATTGGTAACAATATAGAATTACGCGTTTTTGGTTTAGAAAAAGCTGAACCAGTAAAAATTAGTAAAACCAGTGCTACACCTCTAGGTACTAAGGGTCTCTATCTTACGTTTGCTGACGATATTGAAAGTTATGTTAATACGGTTTGGTATGTAAACCTACCTAATCAAAAGAGTAGCTCCTATGCTGCCAACCGCAACGCTTATGAAGAGGCGGTACGGGCGCGAACTTTGGCGGTGCAAGAGGCCGAGGCAGAATTGCGTGAAGGTGCAAGTGGTGACTCTATTGCTAAAGCTCAGTTGGAAAAAAGTGAAGCCGACGTAGCTCGAATTGAAGCTCAGATTGGGGAGCGGGTGATCACGGCGCCATTTGCAGGAGTGGTAACGGCGGTCAATATTGACCCAGGCGAGTCGGCGTCGGCCAACACGTCGGCTATTTCCGTAATCTCTGCTGGTGAACTAGGAGTAAAAGTAGACTTGCCAGAAATCGATAGTATTCGGGTTACTATCGGAGACAGTGCCAATATTACTATCGACGCTTTAGATACCGAGCTGGTGTTGCCGGCCAAGGTGGTGTCGGTGAACCGGTCGGAAACTATTGTCGACGGGGTACCGGTTTATGAAGCTAGACTCGCTTTTGATACTAAAAATGAAACTATCGCTTCGGGTATGACGGCCGATGTAACAATTACAACTGGAAAAAAAGATAAAACCTTAGCTTTACCGGCGCGGGCTATACGCTATCGGACCGACGGTACGGCTTATGTGGTAGCGCTTGATGGTAAGGGCAAGGAAATGGAAAAAACAGTGGCACTTGGTTTGCGTAGTACCGACGGCTATATTGAAATAAAGGCCGGCGTCGGGGAGGGGTACCGGGTGGTGGTAGCTGAGTAAAAATGCTTGCTCGAATTCTCAAAGTTTCGTGGTTCCTTGGTTTTCGCCAAGTGCGTCACGCTAGTATTTGGACCACCGTCCTTATTATTTTTGTGATGATGCTCACTTTTCTTAACCTAGTCGTGGTGACTGGTATTTTAGTGGGTCTTATTGAAGGCTCGGTAAAAGCTTATCGAGACCAATATACTGGCGATGTTTTTATCTCCACCCCGACTGGCGAGGAATTTATTGAGCGTAGTAATGACCTCCTTTCTATCTTACCCACTTTGCCAGGAGTGGCTGGCTATACGGCGCGCTACACCGAAGGTGGTACAGTCGAGGCCAATTATCGTACTCGTCGCGACCCCCAAGAATTGCGCGACTTGGTTTCTACTCGTTTGGCCGGTATTGATCCGACTAGGGAAGATGCCGTCACTGGACTGTCGCGCTTTGTGGTGGAGGGTGAATATTTAGCGCCAGGGGACGAAGGTTATATTTTAGTCGGAGCCAACCTGCTTGACCAATATGCACCTGACTTTGGCGAGGGTTTCGACACTCTCGACAATGTTTACCCCGGCACGCGAGTGCGCCTCAAAGTAGGGGACCGGACGAAAGAATATATTGTTAAAGGCATTATCGACTCAAAGGTTGACGAGACCGCCCGGCGCGTATTTTTAGTTGAATCAGATTTCTTGCGTTTTGCGGGTCGAACCAATTTAAATGTAAACGAAGTGGCGATTGTCGCGAAGGCTGGAAGTGAACCACAGAGTATTAAAAGTGGTCTTTTGGGTAGTGGGGTAGACAAGTATGCAGTGGTCCGACTCTCGCGCGAGGGTTTACCTCAAGCGCTGGAGGATATTATTTCTACCTTCCGCTTTCTGGGCAATATTATTAGCTCGGTCGGTCTGGTCGTAGCTTCGATTACCGTTTTTATTGTCGTTTTCGTCAATGCAATTACCCGGCGCAAATACATTGGTATTCTAAAGGGTATTGGTATCGACGCGCTGGCTATCGAGCTTTCTTACGTTTTCCAGTCCCTCTTTTACGCCCTAGTTGGTTCAACCCTGGCTATTATTTTGATTTATGGCGTTTTAGTGCCATTGTTTTCGGCTCACCCGCTCGACTTTCCTTTCTCTGATGGTATTTTGGTGGCACCGGTTCTGGGCACAGCTATCCGCTTGGTAATTCTTATTGTAGCCACTGTCATTGCTGGTTATATCCCTGCTTGGCTGATTATTAAAAAGAATACCCTCGATTCTATTTTGGGCCGCTAATTTTTAAATATATGATCGAGATCAAAAATTTAACTAAAAATTATGAAGTTGGTGACGTGCAGACCAAGGTCTTGCAGGGTATCGATTTGGTCGTGCCTAGTGGGGAATTTTTGGCCATTATGGGTAAGTCTGGCGCGGGCAAGTCGACTCTCTTGTACCAAATGAGCTTGCTCGACCAAGCTAGTGGTGGGCAGGTGATGATTGATAATGTTGACACCGCCTCAATGACTGAAAAAGAGCGGACCTCTTTTCGGCTCAATCGGCTGGGGTATGTCTTTCAAGATTATGCCTTGTTGCCTGAGTTGTCGGCGATTGAAAATGTGATGGTGCCACTTTTTATGCTGGGGTTTGCCACATCCGTGGCCACCAAAATGGCGACTGACGCTCTTGGGGCAGTTGGGCTCGCTCATCGCTACAACAACCGTCCGAGCCAGCTCTCGGGTGGCGAACAACAGCGAGTATCGATTGCTCGGGCTATTGCGCACAAGCCGGATATTTTGTTTGCCGACGAACCGACAGCGAACCTCGACAGTGTGTCCGGACAGGCGGTGCTCGAAGTAATGAAGCGGCTACACCAACAGGAAAAACAAACTATCGTAATGGTGACCCACGAACTAGAATATGCCGAGGCGGCCGACCGGGTTATTTATCTTGAGGATGGGAAAATTAGTCGTGAGCAACTTCGGTTGCAACACACACAAAAATAAGCCGGTGTAGCTCAGTTGGTAGAGCAACGCACTCGTAACGCGTAGGTCGCCAGTTCGATTCTGGCCATCGGCTCTCGTTCTATTTTTAGCGTGTTATACTGAAAATCTATATGAAAATACCACTTTATTTATGTGTGTTTATCGGAGGCGCGGTCGTTATGATTTTAGAATTGGCGGGCTCGCGTATTGTTGCCCCGTATGTCGGTACCTCAATTATTGTTTGGACCAGCCTCATTGGTATTTTTTTGGGCAGTCTTAGTCTTGGATATATTGGGGGTGGTAAGGTGGCGGACCGTTATCCAAGTCTGACAGCCCTTTCAACTATTGCTTTACTCTCTGCCTTTTTTATCTCGCTTATTCCATGGGCCCTGTCTCTGGTCCAAGGGGAGCTAGC
>CAZIIR010000030.1:0-4624 GCA_964539475.1 uncultured Candidatus Saccharibacteria bacterium | reverse complement strand
ATTACTATTTTCACTTGTTCTAATTTAGTATGGCCGGTATTGGTGGTGGAAGGGAAAGTGGTGGCCGATATCGATACTAACTTTTCCCGTATTTGGGTGGTGGACGACCAGGTACCAGGCGACGAGCGAGTTATTCGCTCACTCAACAACTCTATTTATGGGGCTCAGTCGGCTATTTTTAAAGACGACCCCACCACACCGGTTTATGGTTATATTAAAAATTTTACCGAAATTTCTCGATTTTATACCAGGGAATACCCGCTGGACCGAGCCTTGGTTATTGGTGGTGCCGCTTACACCTATCCACGAGTTTTGTTGGAATTAGCCCCGAAAGCAACAGTGGATGTAGTGGAAATCGACCCAGGTATTACTGCTTTGGCTAAAAAGTATTTTAGTTTGGCAGAGGAACCGGGTTTTAATATTTTTCATGAAGATGGCCGGCTATTTTTAAATCGTGATCACTTACCTTATGATTTGATTTTGGTCGACGCTTTTCAGGCCGACATCTCAATTCCTTTTCATATTGTTACAAGGGAGGCAGTAGAACGTATGGCTAAAAGTCTTGCCCCAGAAGGGGTAATAGTGGTCAATATTATTGCCAGTGTTGAAGGTCCTGGCAACCAAGTAGCTCGCGCCCTGCTTGCCACGTACCAAGAAATTTTTCCTGAGGTTTTTATCGCTCAAGTCAATCAGGATAAAGAATTAGACAAACCACAAAATTTGGCGTTAGTCGCGACCCGCTCCGCTAAAATTAGCCAAGATTTACAAAAAGGGCCAAATTTGAAAGTGGTTGACTTAGGAGTATCTGATGCCAATCTAGTGTTGACCGACGATTTTGCTCCGGTTGAGTTTTACACCTCCAGTGCTTTACCTTGAGTGGTAAAAATTAAATTAACAAATGAAAAAGAGCGGCCATCTTCGGTGGCCGCTCTTTTAGACACAACCTAAAAGCAAAGCTTTTTGGTCGTGTTATAATCCACGTATGTCCGAAGAACTGAAAGCTAAAATCGAGGCGCTGGAGGCTAAAATGCAGTCGGCCGACTTTTGGGCCGACAAAGACCAGGCCCAGGCCACAGTCAAAGAATACCAAGAACTAAAAGAGGAACTGGAAAACGGCGGTGCCGGCAAGTATGACAAACTAAACGCCATTGTTACTATTTTTGCTGGGGCTGGTGGCGACGACGCCGAAGATTGGGCGCGTATGTTGTTTGAGATGTACCAGAAATATGCGGAGAAAGAAAACATTGGACTATCTTTTCTAACCGAAAACGCCAATGACCATGGTGGGTATCGTCACATTTCTTTTAAGCTTGTAGCTAAAAATACTTATGGTCGACTGAAAAATGAGTCCGGGGTACACCGACTGGTGCGGATTTCACCTTTCAATGCTGGTGGTAAGCGTCAGACTTCTTTTGCTTTGGTCGAGGTTATTCCTGAGTTTGTGGATACTAAAACTATCAATATTCCGGAAGACGATTTGAAAGTGGAATTTACCCGTTCGTCTGGCCCGGGTGGTCAAAATGTTAATAAACGAGAAACCGCGGTTCGTCTTACTCACTTACCTACGGGCCTAGTGGCTAGTTCTGATGTTGAGCGGACCCAAGAAGCAAACCGTCGCTTGGCCTTGGTTTTACTTGAAGGCAAGTTGTACAAAAAGACCGAAGACGACCGTCTCAAATCTGAACAAGGTATGTATATATCTAAAACCACCGACAATGAGTGGGGCAGCCAAATTCGCTCGTATGTTTTACATCCGTACCGCTTGGTGAAAGACCACCGGACCGAGGTCGAGACTTCGGACACGGAGGGGGTGTTGGCCGGAGGGTTGGAGCTTTTTCTAGAGGCCGAAAAGAGTTTATAGGTTATATTTCCTCAATTTTTTAAATTGGGTTATAATGATATAGAACATACCTTTATACCAGAATCTATTTCTCATGATTTATTTCGACAAAGTTTCCAAAAAATATTTTGACAAATCGGTAGCCCTCGACAACGTGTCTTTTACTGTTGAGCCAGGCGAATTTGTTTCGATTGTTGGTCACTCGGGGGCCGGCAAGTCGACTTTACTCAAAATGATTCTTGCGGAAGAGGCACCCACTGCTGGTCAAGTTTTTTTTGAATCGGTTGATTTGCATAAGTTAGCCAAGCGCCATATTCCCGCCTTGCGTCGGCGGATTGGTAGTGTTTTCCAAGATTTTCGTCTTCTACCCCACAAAACAACTTTTGAAAATATCGCTTTCACTATGGAGGCGGCTGGCCGTTCGGAAGAAGAAATCGAGTCCGACGTTCCTCATGTTTTAGAGTTGGTGGGACTTGAAGACAAGATGTGGAATTTTCCATTTGAGCTGTCTGGCGGTGAGAGACAGCGAGTTGCTATTGCTCGGGCGATAGTAAACCAGCCGGACCTTCTTATTGCCGACGAGCCAACCGGCAACCTAGACCCGCTTTCGACTCATGAAATTATTGAAATATTTAAAAAGATAAACGATATCGGCACCACCGTTATTCTTACTACTCACAACAAGGGGGTAATAGACAAGCTTGGTCGACGCGTAATCACTCTCGAAAAAGGTCGCTTGGTCCGCGACGATAAGGAGGGTCGCTATGTGATATAATCTAAACTTAAAATCGATTTTATTTATGCTTACAAATCTAAAAAGAGTAATTCGGTCCGGGTCATTAAATTTTTGGCGTAACAGCTCGGTGGCACTGGCTTCTATTTTAGTGCTCACGGTTACTCTTCTCGTCATTGGCTCACTCTATTTAGGGAGCGCTTTTCTAAATTCAACTTTGTCCGACATTCGCGACCGGGTGGATATTAGTGTGGCTTTCAAGACTGAAGTTGAAGAGTCTCAAGTGTTAGATTTGAAAAAAGATTTGGAACATTTGCCGGAGGTAAAAAGTGTGGCCTATTCGTCGCGGGAACAGGAGTTGGCCGACTTCCGCAAGCGCCACGAGGACAATGCCTTACTTATCCAGTCGCTAGAGGAGGTGGGCAACCCGTTTGGGGCCCGTTTGTCTATTTTAGCCACCGATCCGGCACAGTACGACACCATATCGCGTTTCTTATCCAATTATAACGATCAAGGTGGGGCCACTGGTGGTATTATTGACCAAATTAGTTTCAAAAAAGATATTATTGCCAAGCTCTTGGCTATTATTTCCACCAGTCAAACTATTGGCATAGCGATTAGTGCGATTTTGGTCCTCCTTTCCATTTTGGTCACAGTGAACACTATTTCTCTTACTATTTATATCTCCCGCGAGGAAATTTCGGTTATGCGTTTAGTGGGAGCGGAAAACTCCTATATCCGTGGGCCGTTTATTGTGGAGGGGATTATTGCCGGGGGAATTGCCGCCTTTATCTCCATTGTTTTGCTCTACCCTAGTGTGTTGTGGGTGCGCAGTCTGACGGCAGGGGTCTATGGTGGTATTGACTTGGCCTCGTTTTATATTTCACACTTTGGTATTTTGTTTCTCATCTTGCTTGGCTCTGGTATTATATTGGGGACAGTTTCTAGTTTCTTGGCCATTGGTCGATATCTGAAAGTTTAAATATCGACCCGTGGGGGCGACCAGTGTCTGGTCCAGCCTAAGGTATATTCTTTCTGCAAGACCAAATAATGAAGAAATCAGCGACAAAATATATCTTTGTCGTGGGCGGTGTGATGTCTGGTGTTGGTAAAGGCATTACTTCATCTGCGATTGGTGCCATTATGCAGGCCCGTGGTTTTGTGACCACTGCGATAAAAATCGACCCGTATATAAACGTTGATGCTGGTACCATGAACCCCACTGAACACGGTGAGGTTTTTGTTTTGAATGACGGTTATGAGTGTGACCAAGATATGGGCAACTACGAGCGTTTTTTGGGCACTGATCTCTCTCAGCTAAACTATATGACGACCGGTAGTGTTTACCAAGAAGTTATTCGCCGAGAGCGCAACCTAGAATATGGTGGTAAAAATGTCCAAGTGGTGCCCGATGTGCCACTAGAAGTTATTCGTCGCATCGAGAAAGCGGGTAGAGAAGCCAAAGCCCAAGTCGTGGTGGTCGAGGTGGGGGGTACCGTAGGTGAATACGAAAACATTTTGTTTTTGGAAGCGGCGCGCATGATGAAGCTAAAATATCCAACCGACGTGGCTTTTGTGATGGTGTCTTATGTTCCGATTCCTTCGAAAGTCGGCGAAATGAAAACCAAGCCGACCCAGCATGCTTCGCGCACGCTAAACTCGGTGGGGGTGCAGGCGGACATTATTATTGCCCGCAGTGAACTGCCTTTAGATAAAAAACGCAAAGACAAAATTGCGATTTTCTGTAATATTCGGCCGGAACATGTTATTTCCGCACCCGATGTCGATTCGATTTATGATGTGCCGGTCAATTTTGAGCGCGACCATATCGGGGAGATTTTAAGCCAGATTTTAAAATTACCAAACCACCGGACGACCAATCTAAAAAACTGGAAAGATTTAGCTTTTAAAGCCAAGTCCGTCAAGCGCCCATTAAATATTGCCATTGTCGGCAAATATTTTGATTCGGGCGACTTCGTCCTTTCTGATGTTTACATTTCTGTCCTAGAGGCTCTTAAACTTTCGGCTTATCACCAAGGGGTAAAGCCAGT
>CAZIIR010000029.1:0-8573 GCA_964539475.1 uncultured Candidatus Saccharibacteria bacterium | reverse complement strand
ACGGCGGAAGAATTGAAGCCCTCTGTTGATGCTCTGGCTGGTTATGAAAATATAAACTACGTTTTAGGTGAACACCGACTGGAAGATTTTCAGACCGCCGACTTTGTTCTCCAACCCGGCAATGTGCCACTAGACTCTGTTTATTTGGCCGAGGCGAGGAAAAATAATATACCGATATTTGTTAGTGAGTCACTTTTTGCTTACCTTGCTCCAGAAGTGCAATTGGTCGGAGTGACTGGTACTCGGGGCAAGTCGACCGTGACTCATCTTTTGTATGAGATATTAAAGAATGGCCTAAACCTCCCCTCTGGGGAGGTCGGCCGAAACAGCCCAGGAAGAAGGCTGTTTCTAGGTGGCAATGTTCGTAATGTTTCCACTCTGGCGCTACTCGAAGAAATACAAGCTGGAGATATGGTGGTGATGGAGCTCGACTCTTGGGCGTTGCATGGCCTCGGTGATATCAAGAAAAGCCCACATCTCTCGGTTTTTACGGTTTTTATGGACGACCACTTAAACTTTTACAAAGGCAATCGAGATTTGTATTTAGAAGACAAAGCCCAGATTTTTCTCCACCAAACCACTGAAGATATTTTAATCATGGGTTCGCAGGCCGAGCCACTGGTGCGGGAAAAATATGAGGGCCAAATAAAATCAAAAATCGTCGTGCCGGCTAGTTTGCCGGAGGACTGGCAACTTAAAATGCCCGGTGAGCATAACCGCTACAATGCATCACTTGCCGTAGCGGCCGCGCGTGAGCTGGGTGTAAGTGAAGAGAAAATAAAGGAGGTGGTGGAGAGTTTTCCGGGTTTGCCGGGCCGGCTCGAATATTTGGGCGAAAAAAATGGCATTACTTACTACAACGACAACAATGCCACGACCCCGGATGGAACAATTGCCGCCGTAAAATCCTTTCCAAATTTTAAAGGTAAAATCATTTTGCTGGGTGGGGGAGCCGACAAAGAACTAGACTTTGCCGAGTATGCAAAAGTTGTGCCAGCTTATGTCAAAAAATTTATTTTGTTTACCGGTAAAGCCACCGAGAAAATAAAGGCAGTTTTGTCGGTGGGGGCGGAGGTGGTAGTAGTAGACTCGATGGCCACTGCTTTTGCCGAGGCAAAAGCAGTGGCTGAAACTGGTGATATGATATTACTATCACCAGGGGCCGCCAGTTTTGGGGTGTTCCAAAATGAGTATCAACGGAATGATCAGTTTGTGGAGTTGGTAAAAAATCTAAAATAAAATGCTAAGAGTTATTTTTTATCGAGTTTTATATTTTTTTCTTAACCCGATACGTAAAATATATTGGTTTATTGTTAGGCCCCAAACTAAGGGTGTAAAAGTCGTGGTGTTTAATAAACAGCAGGTTCTGCTTGTTCGGCTGGCTTATGCTCATAAGTTGTGGACTCTGCCAGGGGGCGGAGTAGACAGGGGCGAGACTTTTGATCAGGCGGCAGTCCGAGAAGTATTTGAAGAAACGGGTATTAAATTACAAGAAGTCAAAAAAATAGGTAGCTACCAAAGTCAAAAGGAATATAAAAATGATACAGTCGAAGTTTTTTATGGTAAAACTGAGATGTCTAAATTAGAGGCAGACCCAGTCGAGGTGCAAGATATTGGCTGGTTTGAATTAGATAGACTCCCTTCTGAACGTACGAAGAAAGTCGAGGAACTTTTGGCTATGGTGGATAAAAACTTTAATTATGAAAAATAAACAACAAAAAATAATTCCCCTAACTTTGCCGACTCTTTTAAATGTGGTGGAAAACAGTGTTGGCTCCAAAATGTTTCAATCGGCTTTTTTCCTGGTGGGTAAAGACAAAAAAGATATTTTAGATAAGGGAGATTTGTCTTGTGCTTTCTTTGTGTCGGGGGTACTCGCGATGTTTGACTTGGTGGACAAAGTTCATGCGACAGTAAGTGGGACAGTAAAAGCGCTGGAAACGGCTGGCTGGCAACCAACTAAAAAACTAGTCCCCGGTGTGGTGGTAGTGTGGGGTCCAGAACAAGGCGGTGGATTTACTCACGACCATATTGGTTTTTATGTTGGGCCCGACATTGCTATTAGTAATATCTGGCAGAAAAAGGTGCCCGGGCGACACCATGTTACTTTTGGTCCGGTTACTAAAAAAACTTACCGCCCGATTTTGGCTATCTACAAACATCGCGACTTAAAATAAGATGACTAAAGTTGGCCTCACTCCCTATTCTCAATATTTAGATTTAGCTAAACCGGGCCACCAAAAAACTGGCTGCGGCATAACCTGCCTGGGAATGTTTTTAGGAAAGAAAATTTCTAACTTAGATGAACTATATAAACTAGGGTTGGAGCAAAACGCTTACCAACCAGAGGTGGGCTGGAGGCATAAAGGTTTGGCGGATTTGGCGATAAGTTTTGGTCTAAAAAATTCCTATAATCTAGATTTAGCCGGGGAAGATATCGAGCTGGCGCTAACCAAATTGAAAACAGAATTGAAAGAGGGTCCGGTGGTGGTTTCGGTCTTTGCTAAATATAAGCCGGGCAATGCCGAGGGACACTTGGTGGTCCTTTTAAGCTTGAACGAAAAAGAAGCGACCTTGCTCGACCCAGCCACCAAAGACCGAAACAAGATAGAGCTAAAAATACCGGCGACAAAATTTATTAAGGCGTGGAAGAAACGGTTGGTGGTTTTTAGACCGTAAAATAAACCTTTTTTGGATAAGTATTCGTCTATTGACAATATATTTGTATATGCTATAATAGTGATAGAAACCTTAACAAACCCCTACGGGGGCGGCCAGTGGTTGGCTGAAATCCGAAAGGAGAACCACAATGGAAAAGAAGCAAATTGCTGCCCAGATCGACATCGCCTCTTCACTCTGGAAGCAGGGCGAACACTGGGAAGATGCCGCTGGTCGTGCTCGCTACAACTCGCCGAAGCAGGCGAGGCGGGTAGGAAAGGCCGAAGAGGCCTTTGGTGCCGCAAAGGAGACCCTTTTGAACCTTTGGCGTGAAGTTGCGCCGGAGGAGGATGGGAAGTATGTGGCGGTGATGCTGCGTCCCGATTGTGGGATTTTCCCCTCCAACGATCTCGCTCCTTGGAAGAGGGGGTCATTTACTCGCGGAGTTGGGTACGTTCCGTGTGCGGATTGCCAGGGGGACTTTTCCGAACCCAAACCTCTCCTTATGGATAAGGAGGAGGCGGGGGCCGAGGTGGAGAAATTGAGGGAGAAGTTTTGCCTGTCCAGCGGCACGCGGGAGCAACATGGGTGGTATGATTTCTACTCTTACCCCTGTGGGCCCGATTGGGAGAACGGGAAGTTTTTTTCTCCCAAACTGTGGGAGATAAACCAAGAAGTGGCGGTGGAGAAGTACCGCAAGTTGGAGGAGGAGAACTGGGTGCCTAACGAGTAGGCACTGGGGTTTAGAAATACCCCTCAACAAAAATTCTACCGCGGTTGCCCTAGAGCAACCGCGGTTTTTTGTTTTCTACTTAACAAAATGTTTAAATATAGCGATGAATATAGACTTAAAAAATATTAGCTCTCCTTCGCATGAGCTACGGCGAGGGAAGAAAGTCCACTTTATTGGCATCGGGGGGATTGGTGTCTCCGCTATCGCTCGCATGATGATGCTGGAGGGGAAAGAGGTCAGTGGCTCTGACCAGGGAACATCGGTAGTGACCGAGGAACTGGCCAAACTAGGAGCCACTATTTATACTAGTCAAAAAGCGGAACACATATCGGCCGACATAGATTTGGTTATTTATTCGATCGCGGTGCCGCCGTCGAACCCCGAATTTGCTAAAACCCAGGAGCTAGGTATCCCGATGTTGACTTACCCCGAGGCACTCGGACACATTAGCCAAGACAAATACACAATTGCGGTAGCGGGTACTCACGGCAAAACGACCACCACGGCGATGATTGCTAAAGTTTTTCTCGACGGAGGACTTGATCCAACTGTTGTGGTGGGTTCATTTTTAAAGGATTACAAATCAAATTTTATTGCCGGAGAAGGTAAGTATTTTATTGCTGAAGCTTGCGAATACCGCCGGTCGTTTCTAAATCTTTACCCAAATATTTTGGTTATTACCAATTTGGAGGAAGATCACCTCGACTACTACAAAGACCTCGCGGATATACAACTAGCGTTTAAAGAATTGGCCGAGCGGGTGCTGGCCGATGGGTATATTGTTTGTAACACCGCGGACCCTCACCTTGTGCCTGTGCTAGCCGAAGTAAAAGCCAAAATAATTGATTACTCTAAAATAGAGGTGGAAAATTTGGCTTTGAAATTCCCCGGCGCGCATATGGTGGCGGATGCAAAAGCCGCGCTCGCGGTAGCGAGCGCGGTGGAGATTGACCAGTCAGTAGCTGTCAAAGCTTTAAATAATTTTAGTGGGACTTGGCGTAGGTTCGACTACAAAGGTAAAACCGAAAATGGGGCCGATGTTTACGACGACTACGCTCACCACCCCGACGAAGTGCGAGCGACAATTTTGGCGGCCCGTGAAAAAAACGCCAGCAAAGTAGTCGTAGTTTTCCAACCACATATGTACTCGCGAACCAGAGATTTTTTGTCTCAATTTGCCGAGGCTCTGGCCTTGGCCGATCAAGCTATTCTGGTGCCGATTTATGCGGCTCGGGAACAAGATGACGGTAGTGTGAATTCGCAAATGTTAGGCGTAAAAATTAAAGAATTTGGCCGGAAAGCTGAAGTGATAAACGATTTTGCCACAGCGGCCGCGCAAGCGGTCGTTGTGGCTGGTCCGAACGATATTATCCTGGTGATGGGGGCAGGAAATATCACGCAAGTATCGGAAATATTGATTCATAGTCAATAACTAGGTAAAATCCAAGTAGACAGTGGCGGTAAACAAACTAAGGAGATTGGCCCATGTGGTTTGATAAAAGTGAAGAAGATCTACAGCAATCTGTAGCGAGTAATTATGGTTTAACATCAACCAGGCTCGACGGCTATCTTGGTCGGGAATTGGTTAGACGGAAGAGGATCAACAGTAATTGGCTACGTTTGTTTCTGCACCGTACTTTCGCGCCAATTTTTGGCGACTGGGTTTTTTGACAGAAATATTTGCTGACACGAACGGCATTTAACCTAAAAGGTTGAATGCCGTTTATGCTTGAATTTGCTAGTAATTTAAGGTTAAAATATAAGGTATGCATAATATAATCTGGCGCAATCGGGCCAACGCTGTTTTAGGCCTAGTTATCGCTCTAGTGGCTTTGTTTTCAGGTTTTCCTGATTATATCGACACAATAATTTTGGTGGTTATTGGTGGATTAATATTTTTATTTGGTTTTACTGGCAACCGCTATGTTCGGGCATTGTACGCCTCAAGTCCTAGTCGGACAGCTTATCGGGCCGAAGAATCTTTCGCGGAATCGGGCCCAGCTCCTAAAGCTGAAGAAGTCTCGTCGGAATTTGAAGAAACTCCCGGAGAAAATTTAGGAGGTTAAAAATATAAAGGTATAATAAGGCGGATGAGTGCCTCACGTAAATACACTATAGCCGGGTTGTCAGTCCTGGCTTTTCTGGTCTTGTTTTTTGCTTGGCAGGTATTTAGTCAGCCAAATTTTTCTTATGAAGTGCCCGAGTATCCGACGGTTGGTTTGGTAAAAAAACTGACCACCCCAAAAGCCGAGCATTTGTCTACACCAGAGCCTCTAAAGGCAATCTATATGACAAGTTGTGTCGCTGGTACACCTTCGCTAAAGGCTCGAGTTTTAAAGCTAGTTAAAGACACCGAAATAAATGCCATCGTTGTCGATTTAAAAGATTATACCGGCGCGCTCTCTTTTCCAGCTAAAGATGAAAAGTTAAAAGATTATATTTCTTCGGGTTGTCCGATTGCCGACCTGGAAGCTTTTGTTAAAGAACTACACCAAGAAAATATTTATATTATTGGTCGAGTGACCGTTTTTCAAGACCCGCTCTTTGCTAAAAATAATCCAAGTGAAGCTGTAAAGCGGGCGAGCGACCCGACAGTGTTATGGTCAGACCGCAAAGGTATTCATTATATCGACCCTGGTTCCAAGCTGGCTTGGGACCATATTGCGACTATTGCCGAAGATGCTTATGCTCAAGGTGTAGACGAAATAAATTTTGATTATATTCGGTTTCCGTCGGATGGTAATATGCAGGACATTAGTTTTCCACTGTCTGGCAACAAGTCAAAACCTGAAGTCCTCGAGGATTTTTTTGCGTACCTAAGTCGGCGACTAAAGCCACAAGCGATGGTTATTTCGGCTGATGTTTTCGGTATGACTACCACTAGTTTTTCTGATGTGGGGATTGGTCAAATCTGGGAAAGAACTATTCCTTATTTTGATTATGTTGCCCCGATGGTTTACCCGTCGCACTATTACGATGGCTTTGCTGGCCTTGGTGACCCCAATGAACACCCGTACGAAGTGATACATAATGCCCTGGCTTCGGCGGTTGTTCGGACAGTGGCGACCACGACAATCGTGGCCACCAAAGATGGCCAAGCGATTGCTTCCACTTCACCGCAACTATATAAGAAAAAAGCTTTTGCTTCGAGCAAGGTGCGCCCTTGGTTGCAAGACTTTGATTACCCGGTGCCTTACACGGCCGATATGGTGCGGGCCCAAATAAAAGCGACCTATGATTTAGGACTAACTTCCTGGATGATGTGGGACCCTTCAAACCACTACACACCCGCAGTTTATGCTCCAGCGTCATAAGTAGGGCTGGTGGTCTTTCTCTACCTGGGTTTTAGCGATATACTTAACCGAGTAATATGGATACTCCTCATATCAATTATTTTGCGCAGACCGACTTTCGGGGAAAAAAGATACCTTTTGGTATCAAGTCTGAAGACCGTTCGCGTCATATGTACGTAATCGGTAAAACTGGTATGGGTAAGTCGACCATGCTCGAAAACCTAGCTATTCAAGATATAAAAAATGGCGAGGGGCTTTGTTTTATGGACCCTCACGGTAAGACGGCCGAACTTCTACTCGAATATATTCCGCGCGAGCGACTTGATGATGTAGTTTATATCGCGCCTTTCGACCTGGAATACCCGATTGCTTTCAATGTAATGGAAGATATTGGCCGGGACCGGCGCCACTTGGTGGCGGCGGGGCTCATGAGTGCTTTCAAAAAAATCTGGGTTGATGCCTGGTCAGCCCGTATGGAATATATTTTAAACAATACTATTTTGGCCTTGCTCGAGTACCCAGGTTCCACCCTGCTCTCGGTCAACAAAATGATTTCAGACAAAAGTTTTCGTAATAAAGTAGTGGACAAAGTGACTGACCCGGGCGTGCGTTCATTTTGGGTGGATGAGTTTGCCAATTATACCGAGCGTTTTGCGGCCGAGGCAACACCAGCGATTCAAAACAAAGTGGGGCAATTTACTTCCAATCCGCTAATTCGTAATATTTTGGGTCAGACCAAATCGTCTTTCGATTTTAGGGAACTGATGGACCAGAAGAAAATTGTGATTATAAACTTGTCCAAAGGGCGGATTGGGGAAGGTAATGCCAACCTTATCGGCTCAATGTTGGTCACCAAAATATATCTAGCGGCTATGTCGCGGGCCAGTGCGACCGATGCTGAGCTGGCGAAGCTACCACCTTTTTACCTTTATGTAGATGAGTTTCAGTCTTTTGCCAATGAGTCATTTGCTGACATTCTCTCGGAGGCTCGAAAATACAAATTGTCGCTCACTATTGCTCACCAGTATATTGAGCAACTACCAGAGGAGGTGCGCGATGCGGTTTTTGGTAACGTGGGTACCACAGTGGTTTTCCGGGTTGGTCCTTTTGATGCTGAAGTGTTTGAAAAAATATTTTTTCCAACTTTTACCAAAGAAGATATTGTTAGTCTTGGTTTTGCTCAAGTGTATATGACTCTAATGATCGACGGTATTGGCTCTAAACCTTTTTCGGCGGTGACTTTGCCTCCAATTTTGAGTGCCGAATCTTCGAGCAAAGAAGAGGCGATTAGGCGGTCGCGGGCTCGCTATACTCGGTCGCGAGAACTGGTCGAAAAAGAAATCACTGAGATCCATTTGTCTACACCCACCACTTCGAACAATAACAATAAAAATCAGAACAGTGGTAGCTACAATAACGACCGTCGTAATAATAATGACCGGCCAAAAAGTCAGCCGACTCCACCACCAAAGCCGGAGCCGGTTGCGGTAACTACCGAAAAAAAACCAGAACCGCCCAAGCCAGCACCGGTTGTTGTTCCGCCTAGCTCACCTGTAGCCACTCCTAAAGCGGTACCTTTGTCGGCCCGGCCACTGTCTTTGAGTGATTTGCGTGTTCGGACAGAAAAGGACCAGAAATCTAAGAGTAGCGAAGCTGGTCGTGATGCTTTGCGCAATATGTTGGCCGAGGTTATGAATTCCACCAAGCCAAAAGAGGAAAAAAAAGAAAAACCGCCCATAGCCTCTATACCCAAAGAAGAGCCAGTCGTAAAAAAAGAAGCTGTTAATCCTGCCGCTAAAACTGCCCCCGCCGAAGTGCCGGAAGACGTTTTGCGCCAAATGCTCGATGTCTCCGGAAAATAAAAAAAGAATATTAATTTTTTCTACCGC
>CAZIIR010000028.1:0-8611 GCA_964539475.1 uncultured Candidatus Saccharibacteria bacterium | reverse complement strand
TTATGGAGGTGCCACGTATTTTTACCGATCCGGCCTTTCGTAACAAAAAGCTAGCACGTATTACGAACCCTAGTGTGATTGATTTTTGGGAAAAGGAGGCCTCTAAAACTACTGGGGAGCAGGGGCTCGCTAATATGACGCCGTATATTACTTCCAAGTTTGGCAACTTTATTGCCAACGACTATATGCGCCCAATTATTGGCCAGCCAAAATCGGCTTTCAATTTCCGCGAAATAATGGATGGTCGCAAAATTTTGCTGGTCAACCTCGCTAAAGGTAAAATTGGCGATATCAATGCTGGTCTTTTGGGTATGATTTGTACTGGTCGTCTCCTCCTTGCCGCTTTGTCGCGGACCGACATACCCGAAAACGAGCGCGCCGATTTTTACCTATATATAGATGAGTTTCAAAATTTTACCACCGATTCTATTTCCGTTATTTTGTCGGAGGCGCGCAAATATCGGCTAAACCTAATCTTGGCCCACCAGTTTATTGCTCAGCTCACCGACGAGATTCGCGAAGCGGTGTTTGGTAACGTGGGTTCCCTAGCCTCTTTCCGGGTTGGTACCACCGATGCCGAACACTTGGTCAAGCATTTTGGCCCAACTTTCAGTGAAAACGATTTAATCTCGATTGAAAACCAAAATGCTTATTTGAAAATTTTAATCAATGGCGAACCAGCTAAGCCTTTCAATATTAAAGTGCCACAAGTTAGCGGTGGTTCGACCGAGCTTGCCTTACAACTAAAAGAATTGGCTCGGCTTACTTATGGCCGCGACCTTGCGCAGGTGGAACAAGATATTCTTTTTCGCCTCAGACAATAGGGGCGCTCGCTTCCTCCTTTTCCTCCCACCGTGCTCCGCGCTGGGAAAATCATAGTCGGTTCACCACGACCAAGTGAAAACTCGCTAAACGCTCAAACAGTTCACTTGGTCTGTTTATTCACCTCCTTGATTTTCACCATCGCTCTGCAATGGTCGGAAAAGGAGGAAGCTCGCTTAACTTGGTGATGGAAAAGAAAAGGCCCACTGAAGTGGGCCGATACTGCATTTAACTTTCACAACTTTCACTGGGCCAAGATTGGGAAGTCTTTGACAGTGATTTTGGAACCCTTGATGACCTTTCCCATCCTTTCAGTAATTTTCCGCCCAGGGCTTAGGTAGAGGTCAATGGTGCCCGATTTGTGCCAAAACATCACATTAATATCTGCCTCCAAAGAACAAGCAGCTGATTCCCAAACAAAAGGGGTAGACAGCGCTCCCGAGCGATATTCCCAGAATATTACCACCGGAGCAAAGTCGCCCTCTTTGGCAAAGCAATCCATCACCACCCCTGATCGATCGGGGCGATCATGATTCTCGCCCCAACCTTCGATCCACTGGCAATTGAAATCCTGACAGCTTTTGGGTCGTGACGGGTAAATAGCACAGCTTCTTTCCGCACAATATTTACAGTCAGTGTTCATTGGCTTCTCGAGCTCGAATATGGCGTGGGTAGTACAGCAGGCTGTGCAACCTCCGCACACTCGTTTCGGTTTATTGATTGGCCAGCTCATCTTCACCCCTTTCACTTGAGGTTTTGTCTGACTAGATTTCTACCATATTTCTGTACGTTTGTTAACAAAATATTCTTGGTCTCAGCTCTAAAAATTCTACGACCGATTAATTTTAAGTTTTTTGTGGTCACTCCTTTTTGGTAGATAAAAATGTGAATATGATAATATCTAAGTATGGAATATAAAATAAAAAAAGCCTCGATAGATGACCTACTTAAGATTCAAGAGTTAAACCGACAGCTTTGTCGCCTTGAGTTTGAAAATTTTGATAACACTATTGACCCGGAATATCCTTTTTCAGTGCGAGGGGAGAAATATTTTACTGATAGAATTTCAGATCAAGAAAACGGTTTGTCATTAGTTGCTACTAATATTGAAGACAAGATAATTGGCTATTTTATTGGTGGTATTAATGAAGTGGAAGACTATCGTACTCCCGCCAAAATTGCAGAAGGAGAGACGATGTATGTTGTAGAGGAATTTCGTGGCAAAGGTATTGGCACAAAGTTTATGGAGATGTTTGAAGATTGGGCAAAATTAAGAGATGTAAAACATTTGCGACTGGTCGCTTCGTCTTTAAATGAAAAAGCTCTAAATGTATATAAAAAGGAAGGTTATAAGGTAATGGATGTCGTGTTGGAAAAAGAGATTTAATTACTAAAAAATTTTAGGCAAAAGAAAACCACCTCCCTGAGTTTGGGTGATGGTTGCGTCAAAGCTAAAATAAGTCGGAGCGAAGCTTAGTCGGCTTCGTGACGGAGCTTAAGCGCTTCCTGATATTGCTTATACCAGTAGGCGTGACTGAGGCGTTCGTCATCCTCGAGGAGCTCAAGTTGGTACTTGAGATCGACAATAAAGCCGATATAGTCACCGTACTCCCCGGACACATAGGTCGGGTCGTCTGAGTGTTTGAGTCCGTAGAAGAACTCCGAGAACGTCTGTAATCCGAGGACAAACTCTTCTACTGATTCCGGATGTTCAAACACGCCCGAGTACACAGCAAAGGCAAACCCTCGGACAAGCGTCTGGAGTTCATCCAGACAGCTGTTCACTTCTGACTTCAACATACAAGCAGGTCCCTTTCTTTAGAGTTTTTCTTTCAGCGCCCGGCGGTACTGGTTGAACCAGTAGCTGTCCGCGAAACGCGGGCCACTGGCCTCGTCCTTCTCTAGTACCGCGCTGATTTCGGTCAGAATGGATGACAGATAATACCGTCGCCCTTCAAAACCTGAATACTCGCGAGCAGAAACACCGTGGTCGTTCGCTATGTAGCACAGGATCCTTGGATACCCTTCCCGGATCTCCTCGTCACCGAATTCAGGAAATTGTAGGGCCATAAACCGGCACAATTTCCCTGCATCGACAAAGGTCGGGGCAAGCCGCTTATTGGACAGATTCGCGACGTACTCAATCATCCCGACAATTTCCGCAACGGTCTGCTTTTTGGCAAACCAGAGTTCAAGGAAAAAGTCGAACTGGTCATCGCTCATCCGAACCGACACACGGTGCCTTTTCTTCAGGTCGTACGTATTCATTTTCTCCTCCGTTGTCAGGGTGCGGTTGAATAAGCAGTAGCGGGGATATTATTCCCACCATGCCATATTGTGTCTACTTAATATAATAGCATTTATATATAAAAAAGTCAAGGAAAATAGTTTTCCACATTCCCTACGATTTTGGTTGCCATTTCTTACAGTTTTGCTACCATTATGGGGTGAAATGAACTAGGTCGCCATCCAGAAAAGCGTTATTTTTCAACACTTTCTGACCCGCTGACCGGAATTATGATGTAAATTAAGGCTTATTTTAGTTAACTTTAAAAGCCCGAAGGCCCCTAAAGGCCGGTTGGGCAAAATATCGTTTATTTTCAAGGCTTTTCGGGAGAAGCTTGTTTTTGTCGCCGTGGCTCTTCTCTTGGTAGTTTTGGTCTACCGTACAGCTTATGCTGGATTTTTTTCGGGCAATTTTAACCAGAACCCAGAGTTGGTCGCTTTGCAAGGGGCGACTGTTTTAAACTCTCAAAAAATGGCGGTACTAGAGCCGGCCCACTCGCCTAGTCCTTTCTCCGGTCGGGGCGGACCGCTTTTGGTGGAAGACGATTCGGCTTTGGTACCTAATATGGGCCCAGCGGGTACCGCCGGTGCCTCTATTTTCATTCCTAAAAATGACGAGATTAGTGTTTATACGGTAAAAGAAGGTGACACTCTGTCTGAAATCGCCGATATGTTTGGTGTGTCGGTCAACACTATAATGTGGGCCAACAATATCAAAAAAAGTATCGCTATTTCCGAAGGTGACGTGCTAGTTATTTTGCCGGTCTCTGGCGTACGTCACACAGTCAAGTCGGGTGACACCGTGGCCAAAATCGCCAAGCTTTATGGGGCCGACGCTGAGGAAATTGCCAACTACAATGGTTTTGATACAGACGAGGGTCTAAAAATTGGTACCGAAGTTATAGTTCCGCATGGGGAAATCTTGGCACCAAAAACTCCGGTTACTCCTGGTAAGAAACAGCCTGGTGTTTCCCCTTCTACGGCTGGTAAATACGCTGGTCTACCGGCTTACTCTGGTTATTATATTCGTCCAATGGCTGGCGGTAGCAAGACGCAAGGTATTCACGGTAACAATGGTGTGGACTTGGCCAACCGGTCTGGCGCCGAGCTTTATGCGGCCGCCGCAGGTACCGTGATTGTCGCTCGGACTGGTGGTTGGAATGGTGGTTATGGCAACTATGTGGTTATTAGTCATAGTAATGGCACCCAAACTTTGTATGGCCACATGTTAGATGTAACAGTTGTGCCCGGGCAGGCAGTAGCCCAAGGGCAGGTTATTGGGCACCTTGGTTCATCGGGCAACTCCACTGGTCCGCATGTCCACTTCGAAATCCGCGGTGCCCGAAATCCATTTTAGGATTTGTAGGGCGGTGCCCGAAATCCGTTCTAGCGCCGAGTGGCAACTTAAATTTAGATCTAGATAATACCCAAAAGTCGACAACAAAGGCCCGCGCAAGCGGGCCTTTGTTGTCGACCCAGCCCTTGGCCCTGATTTTACTGGGCAAGGGCTGGGTAATGCTACTCCGCTCTCCTTTTATGTTAAAATATAACCACTTAAATCTAATTTTTAATTTATGTTTAATTTGTTTCGTTCTAAACCTGAGGTTGTTAAGAGTGGGGACAATAGTGGTCTACCTAAAATAAACTTAAATATACCCGCCAAAGATTTGCCACTGAAAACTCTCACCGCCCAAGAAGTGGCCGAGACGGTCAAAAAGCGGATGGAGGTTATTCAAAAAGAATTGGTCGATGGTTTTAGTTTTGTCCAAAATTATCCCAAGTCGGTTACTTTTTTTGGCTCCGCACGCTTGCCGGAAACCGACCCGCATTACAAACAGGCTCAGCGTCTGGCTGGCCTCTTGGCTAAAGAAGGTTACGCCGTGATTACTGGTGGTGGCCCCGGCATTATGGAAGCGGGCAACCGCGGGGCCAGTGAAGCTGGTGGCGACTCGCTCGGTCTTACTATCAAGTTGCCCATGGAACAGTGTACCAATCCATATGTTACCGACCACGAAGACTTTTTTTACTTCTTTACCCGCAAGGTGTGCATGACCTATTCTTCCGAAGCTTTTGTTTATTTTCCCGGTGGCTTTGGTACCCTCGATGAGTTGTTTGAAATTTTGACTTTAGTTCAGACTAAAAAGATTCCGTGGGTGCCCATTATTTTAGTTGGTATCGACTTTTGGCAACCGCTTACACAGTGGATCGATGCCGAGCTGTGTCGCAAGTTTAAAACTATCGATGCCGAGGACACCGACCTCTATCACCTCTTCGACGACGAGCAAATGGTAGTGGACCTAATCAAGGAAGTACCGGTTCGTTCTTAGTTTAAAATTTTTAGTTTACTAAAAACACAGACCTTTTGGTCTGTGTTTTTAGTATTTTCTTATGACCCCTTTTACTATGGCGGTGACTTTCAAATCTCGCTCTGGGTAAATTGGTTTATATTTTTTGTTGGAGGGTTCGAGCCAGGCCTTACTTCCCTGTTGGCGAAAATATTTCATCGTAAACTCGCCGTCCACTTCAGCAATTACTATTTGACCGTCTTTGGCCACGTTTGTCCGCTCGGCTATCACGAGGTCCCCCGGCTCAATATGGGCGTCTATCATCGAGTCACCATCGACTTCCAAAATATAAGTTGATTCTTTTTTGGTAATTAAAAATTCGTCGAGGCTCAAAGTGTCGGTCATTTCTTCGTCTACTATTGCCGGTAGACCAGCGGTCACAAGACCAAGGAGTGGTACTTCATTGAAACTGGCGGTTGGAACTAGTCGGCCGAGGTGGTCTTTGGCTACTATCCCCGCTTCTTCTAGTTTGTTTACTAGTTTAAAAACAGCATTTTTTGACTTGAAACCGAAAAGTTTCAACATCTCGGTGTAGGTGGGCATTCGTTTCTCTTTTTCGTAAAACGAAACTAGTTTTTGTTTGTGGTCACTAGGCATTGGTAATAGTATATCTTCTTTTCAGAATATTGTTTTTAAAATAGTGAAACAAAAGACATAATCGATCGCCATGGGCTAGGTGTGCCCCGTCGGCGTAGCTCGCTAATAAGGCGCTTGTGGCGGAGGGACTCGCGCCGGTAGGACAAGCCGTGGATTATTTTACGGTCGATGATTTGGTTAATATCCGAAAGCTCGCGTTGAATAGATTTGGTGTATTGTTGGTAGGTCATAAGTATTTAAATTATGTTTTATAAGGGCCAATTGGCTTACTTATAGTATAGGTGAACAAGCGTTCACTGGTCAACAATATACCTGTGGATAAGGTCGCTCACATTCTAATTTTGGACTGGGCCCCGCTTCGCTGATTGGAAATTATAGTCATTCTGCTTACAAAAAATTGAAAACTCCCGAGCACCAATAGGGAATCATTGGTGCTCGGTCAAACAGTTCAATTTTTCTACTCCACTCCTTAATTTCCAAATCAGCTCTCGCGAAAGTCCAAAATTAGAATGTTCGCTTAGGTGGGAAAAAACAAAAACCGCTCGCGAAACTTTTCAGTTTCGCGAGCAGAAAGGAAATCAGCAATACTCAACGAGAATACGGAACTCGGCCCGGAGGCAGTTCGCTGTATCACCAGGCTCTGACAGTTTTTCGGCCCCATGGAATTTCATTCGAACGTATTCTTGTGGTTCGTATGATATTCCAATCGCTCGGATTTGCCCTTGCTGATCCAATACCTCTTTGAGGATACGCTCGCTGTTTTCTGTGTGATCTAAAATGACCACGTCGACATCACCGGAGTACGACGTGCAGACAAGACAGCTCTTTTCCAGAGTAGCGGTTACACTGGCCACTACATTCTGGTCGTCGGTCACCAATAATACTTTTCTCATATTTTCCCCTTGGCGCATTAGCTGCGCTATTGGTTTAGTGAAAGATCATCTGTTTCGTCGTTTCCGACTCGTCAGGGAAAGTACACACTTTCCGACAGAGCCCTATTTGATATCTGGTCGGGCATCCAGTGGTATGACTTTTGTTTTTACAGAGCGTCTACTCTGTCTCCATGGCACTGGTATGGTGCCTGCGGTCTCGTGCCATATTGCTATGGTGGTTTTCCGCTCACGATTCTCCTGGAGGGGAGAAATTTATAGAAACCCAGGTACGTGATCTGCCTTTTTCCACTCTCCGACCACCCCTTGTTTAAGGAGACGAAGGTTGTGCAACATTTCCTCGTACTCTTTCTTTTTTATCAAGAGAATACGAATACTAGGTGTCACCCTAAGTCCAAAGAAGGGGCTCAGCATATAGGTGGGCCCTCCTGACCACTCTATCTCTCTCCAAATGCTACTGGCTGACTGCATGACCAAATCGTCCTTATCGAATTGGTCCAAATCCTTCATGACTTCTCCCAGGCGCCTCTGGACGACTTGCTCAGCCTCGGTCAGTCTTTTTTGGATTTGGGGTTCAGTACACTTGTTCGCCCAGATCTCCTGGATATTATCAAAGTGCCGCTTGAGTCCCATATTCCAGTTTTCGAGGCGGACTTCTTCATTCTTTAGATACTCCTCTGTGGTCATAAGACCCTCCTTCTTTGCGACGCTGGCGGTGCCAGTCGTTTGTTTGGTTTCTCAATGAACTGTACTGCCCATAGTATAGCAGGGGTGGAGTATTTTGTCAATAAAATATGACCAACCTGTATACACTTGCATTAAAAAACATATAGTTTATAATACTTTTATATATTGTCGTAAAAATATAACAACTTTGCTATGCATAAAAACCTCGAAATACTAAATGGCCTAGGGCTATCCAAGCCCGAAGCGGAAGCTTATGCGGCGCTCCTTAAGATGGGTAGTACCCAAGCTACCGACCTGGCCAGTGAAATGGGCCTAAAACGTACTACCGCCTACCCCATTTTGGACCGACTAGAGAAGGAGGGGCTGGTGACTACTTATAAACGCGGGCATAAAAACTATTACACTCCCCTGCGGCCTAGCAAGCTAGCTCTTTTGTATGAAGAGCGGTTAAAAAACTTGGTAAATATTGTCCCGACCTTAGAAGCGCTCGAAAACAAAGAGTCGGCCGAGTTTGGAGTGCGGTTTATTCAGTCCAAGTCCGAGTTGAAACGTTTCTACAAAGATATTTTAGATGAGTATGAGGGCAAGGAATACTATATTATTGGTTCGGCCCCGGCTTGGATTGGGCTAGATCGGGAATTTTTCTTGGATTTTAGGCGGCACCGGGCGGCTCGCGGTATTCGGGTGAAGCTTTTGCTCTCGGCGGACTCGGCCAAGGAAGAAGGTCAAGACGATGCGAGCTTGTTGCGCGAATTTAAATATTTGCCACCAGAGTACAAGTTTAAAAGCACGATTGATATTTATGACGACAAAGTAATAATTGTCGGCCCCGAGGTCAAGGCCTTGGCGGTGGTTATTGCTATTCCGCCGATGGTAGATATTTTTCAGTCGGTCTTTAAGGCGTTGTGGGATGCGAGTAAATAAATAGATTTTTATACACTCACCTGTTCGCGCCAGAGGGCGGCGTAGAGACCACCTTTCCTT